>NZ_JBCITM010000021.1:0-70593 GCF_039414295.1 Anoxynatronum sibiricum
CAGCAAGGAAATGAAGCTTCCACAAGCTTCTCAATGTTTTCAACTTCTTCCACATTAAACCAGCTCTGTGTCATCAGCATTTTTCGGGTTTTTTGATTCACTGATCCTGGCACACCCATGGTAATTCACTTCAAGTAATGGTGATGTATCTCATTTTGATTCAGCAGGTTTTTAATGGATTCGATGATTGCATCGAACAAGGCCAAGCTGTTTTCATAATTCAAGGTGAACATTTCTTCTTTTCCAATGATGTCAAGGGCCAGGTTGGCCAGGGCAATCTTTAAATGTTCGCCTTTTAAGTCGACACTCACCATATAGCCCATGTTGTAATTGAAACCTACCAGCATGGGTTTTCTTCCACCTTCCGAATCACCCTCGCCAAGCTCTAATACGACATTCTGCTCAACAAGCTGGTTGATATTTTTGTACACACTTGGAAGACTCAGGTTAAAGACACTGGACAGTTTAGCCCTTGAAGTCGGTCCATTTTTGTACAAATAGTGAGCGAGTACCTTCTGATTGTTTTCTCGAATGTTTTGCGGTTTTTCGGTTTTACTCGTCATGATCTCCTTCAATTAGATCCACCCGCCTTGTCGTTGGACTTATTTAATATAGTTTATTAAGTATGTTTGTTTTATAATACTTCTTGCCCAGCTCTTTGTCAATCATTTTTTTAATAAATCAGTATACTCAATAAACAATGCTGACTTCTCCCAGCTTAAATCTTGTTTCACATTGTACGCTGTTCTCATTCTATGCTCTACAGCCCTGTTTTGAGAATAATCACAGCCTGCTTATACAGCATTTGGCTGTGGTACAATTATACTCTCCCGTGAAACTACCGGTGCATTTCATGATGCCTTTAATCTCCATCACAATGATTCCCGATCCCCCCCATGCAATCTGCTGGTATTATACAAACTTTTGATGGAAACTGACGAAACCCGTATAATAAATCCAATCACTTGATTGGAGCGCAGTAAAAATAGAGAGTTGTGAGGTTAATCGGACAAGATTTTTGTTTATCATGAAAAGTGCCTGTTAAAATAGGTTAACATGGCTGCAACACACAAACAGCCCACCGGATTTTCCCGACGGGCTGTTTGTGTGTTTTTAGCCTTTGCTCTTATACTTTTATTGCTCCGGAACAAAATCAGGTACAGTTCCTGTGACAGCCACCTGACCGGCAATATAGCCGTGGACAGCTGCATCTGGAATCGCATTGGAGCCCAGGCGGTTGGTGCCATGAACCCCACCGGTGACTTCTCCGGCAGCATAGAGGCCGGGAATTACTTCACCCCAGATATCTTGCACCTCTGTTCGTTCTGTGATGGTCAAGCCGCCCATGGTATGGTGCACAGATGGCCATTGGGGAATGGCATAGTAGGGGCCTTTGTCGATTTTCAGCATCACACCTTTATCGATGACTTTGCCGAACTCTGGGTCACTGCCATTTTCCACAAACTCATTGTGACGCTCAATGGTTTCTTTCAGGGTTTCGCCCGTCATATTGATGGTGTTGCCGGCGTATTGATGATCACTAATGATCTGTGCCAGTTCTTCAAGGCTGTCGGCTTTAAAGATGCGGTCATCTTTCATGCCGTTGGATAACTGAGTTTCGGCGATAAAACCACCTTTGTCAACAATTTCCTGACCAAAGATGGAGAAAGTGGGGAATCCGCCGCTTTCCTGGGCTGCCCTGGAGCACACATCTCTGCGCTCTCCTTCGTTCACGTAACGCTGTCCATTTTCATCCACATATACAATTCCGGAACTGGGGCCGCTGAAGGGAATCACCGCAGTTGCATCCAGTACACCATTATTGGGATTGGCGAAGGGATATAATTGAATATAGGACATTTGAGTGGTGTTGGCACCCACTTCCTGGGCCATGATAATACCTTCACCAGTGGCGCCCACATGGTTGGTGGTGGGAATGTCAGCTGTCAGGGCCGGCACATGCTTGGAACGCATTTCCACATTGCCGCCGAAACCACCGGTGGCCAGAATCACGCCCTTCTCTGCCTTTACGTATTTAGCGCCGTCTTTAGTTTCCACTTCAATGCCTACAACCCTTCCGGTTTCTCCGCCTTCACGGAAAATACGGGTCATCTTTGTATTTAACATCACCGTGGCATCGGTGGCTTCCAGCATTTTTTTCTGTACCTGTACAATATCCGCGCCAACGCCATTTATGGTGGTGTAAGTGCGGTAACCGTAATGGCCGCCGGGACGCGTGATGGACTCCCGCACTTCCAGGCCGTTGTCCAGCATCATATTGAGAAAGAAAGGAGCCCCGTAAACGAAGTTGCGTACCAACTTCACGTCACCCATATAATCGCCGCCAATAATGGTATCTTCAATATGTTTTTCAGCCGTGTCAGGTTCCAGTCCCAGCTTGGTATACATATCGTCGGCAATATTGCTGGTGTAAGAGGCATATACGCCTCCATTGATTTGAGAGTTGCCTCCCAATACCGGCATTTTGTCGATGAGCAGGGTTTCAGCTCCATTTTCAACTGCACTGTAAGCGGCTGCCAGGCCGGCAAATCCGCCGCCAATCACCACCACGTCATAGGTCATGTCCCAGCTTTCCGGCATCTGACTGCTGCTCATGCCCTGGCGACCCACTGGTGCCGTTTCACTTCCTGATGCTGCCGCCATAAATTCATCTGCTACACCACCGGCTTCTTCGATGGCCTGCTGAACTGCATCGATGATGGCCTGACTGGTGATGGTGGCACCTGAGATGGTGTCGACATGAATGTTCTGCTCAGATACAATAGCTGCTGGAATTTCTTCCAGTGCGGCATCAGAAACACCCGGTGTTTCTTCATGTGCGACCACTTCCACTGCCTGAATTTCTTTTTCCCCCAGAGTGACTTTCACCGTCATGGGTTTCATCCCGGTGACTTCCACCATATACTCTCCCGGAGTCATGGGTGTGATCATATTTCCAGCTTCTTCTCCCGGGTCTGCCGGCGCTGCTGTCTGGCTACCCGCTGTTGAACCACAACCCGCCAAAGATCCTAAAAGACACAACATCAGTAAAAAAGTAATCGTTTTCTTGAATCGTTTCATTCCTTGCTCCTCCTTTGTCATTGGGCCATTCAAGTGCTTGATCGCCTGCTGCTGAAACACGGAGCATCGTGTTGCCCGTTCGATCCACTCCATTGCTTCAGTGTTTTGTTAATCATTTAACATTATAAGCTATCAAGCAACTTTACCTGCAACCCTCCGGAGGAAAATATTTTACCGGGCTTTCTTCACCGGCAGCCAGAGATCAATGTACTGTCTGTACGGTTTCACTTCATGGGGTTTATCCTGATTGCTGTCTGAAAAAATGATCTGCCCCCAGGGGTCACCATCCATTTCCAAGCCTGCATTGGAAAGGAAAGAGAGGGTTTCATCAGCAACGTTTAATGAGGCAATTTCTTCGCTTCTTACTGCGAGCACGGTATGGGCACAGAGTCTTTCAGGAATGCAGCGGGTGGTCTTCAGCGCCAATAGTCCATACCCATCGGCCTGGTGCAGGTCGATGGAAAACCCTTTGTGTTTCCGCTTCATGGTTTGATGCGCCTGCATCTGCTGTCCGTCATAAAAAGCAGTGATTTTTGAAACCGGCAGCGCGTCTACCCAGACCATGGTATCGGGCACCAGTTCTTCCTGCAGCACATTATCAGGCTGGCTGTAGAAAAACGCCAGGGGTGGTGACTGACGCATCACAAACTTTCCCACGAGCTCCGGCAACGCTCTTATTTTTCCCCGGTATTCATCAATGATGGCGGCGACCATCATTAAGTGTTTGATTTTATCACTTGTTTCAGCGTATTTTCGATCCAGGGTTTCTGCGATACTTTCCGGCGTGGAGGCAGAAAACTGTTTCACCACTTCACTGATTTGGTAGCCCATGGCCAGATATTTGCGGGCACTGATCAGGCGGGCAATGGCGTTTTCATCATAGGAGCGCCGTCCAGCGGCATCTTTGACGGGCTTAATCAATCCTTTTTCTTCATAAAACCGCACTGCCTGTCTGGTAAAGCCAAACATGCGGGAAACCTGACCGATGGAAAATTGCATTTGGAGCCCTCTTTTCAATCTGTTTATTTTTTTGCCCTGCCGGTAACCGATTCTTGGGAATTGAGCTGTCTCATCCAGAAAAGCAGCTTCAGAACCATTGCTCTGAAACTGCTTTTCTTTTTCTTCCCATCGTTTTCAATTGTCATCTTCTTTTTCTTCCCGGCAAATGGTTTCTGCCACCTCCATCAACAGCGCCATGGTGCGGACTCTTTCAGCCTCTTCTTTGAGATAGCTGGCCAAACATCCCCGGTTGTCACCGGATACTCTCTGCTCAACAGAAGAAATGGCTTCGTGGCTGATTTTAGGTGTTGATGAATGGTTTTGCCGGGTGCATGTGCCATTTTTTTTGAAGGGAATCACTTTTCGTTTCATGTTCACACATCCTTCTTTGCTTCAAAGATGAAGGTTCACATGAATACTCTTTTCGCGATGCAACGTTAAAAACCCTTTTTTTTGGGGTCGTTTTTTTGGTATTTTTGTAAAAAAACCTTTCCGTCGGATCAATCGCGTCGGAAAGGCTGGATAATGCTTTGCAAACTGGAAGGATTGGTTTTATTGTTCGTCTGAATCAGCTTCGCCAACAACCGGAACGGCCGCTGCATCCACTTCTTCACCTTCTTCGGTTTCTTCAGCTGCCTGCTGAATGTAAACCAAAGTCCCGATAACCGTTTCCATCTCACCAAGAATTTCAATGTTCTCGTCGCTGGCCACGTTCAGATCGGCAAATGTAATGTTGTCTTGCTCCTGCAGCAGGGCCGCATCCACTTCCACGTGTTCGGGCATGTGGCGGGGGAACATTTGCAGGTCAACTTCATTGGCCTGAATCTGAAGCACGTGGTCACCGCGTTCAACGGCGTCACGGTTCAGAACAGTGATGTTGAAAGTCATTTTCAGTTTTTCGTTTTCATCCAGGGCTTGAAGATCCAAATGAATGAACTGGTTCTTCATGTATTCCTTCTGGATTTCCTTGATAATGCCGAAGCTTTTTTCTCCGCCAATATTCAGGGTGATTTTACGGTTGGTACCGAACTCTGCGATCAGGCGTCTCAATTCACGCTCATCGGCATAAACGGATTTCGGCTCCATGCTTTTGCTGTATACCACGCCAGGAATATTACCTGCCTTACGGGCAGCTTTGACGGTCATTCCCTGGATTTTATCCCGGGTTACCAGTGTCAGTACTGGAGTTGCCATGGGTTCACTCTCCTTTCCTGTTTTCAGGAATTTTCATTTGAAATGGTGATTGCCGTGAAGCAACCGCTCTTTATTCTGATTCGGTGTCGCCGGTTGTTCCTTCTTCATCTGCTTCTTCATCTGCTTCTTCATCTGCTTCTTCATCTGCTTCTTCATCTGCTTCTTCATCTGCTTCTTCATCTGCTTCTTCTCCCGGTATCGGCGGCAGCGGGGGTGTTTTGTAACGGCTCAGGCCCTCTCGGAAGGCCGCTACGTATTCCGGGGCTTCATCCAGTTTGTAGATGCGGCCGGGGTTTCCTGCTGCATCCCAGTCGATGCCGTTCCACCAGATGGCCACACGAATATTTTCAAATCGGGGCATGTGGTAGAACATGGCGTGAATCCACTGGGTTTTGTCGCCACCATGGGAGTTGCTGCCAAATTCGGTGATGATAAAGGGATGTTGGAACAATCGCATGTATTCGTCATACAGGGGCGGGTAAATCTCATGGAAAGGCCGCCAGGGTTCTCCCGGAAAATAGGTGCCCGGATTATAACCTGTCAGGCCGATGAGATCCACATAGTCATCCCCCGGATAGTAAGTTAGGTAATGGTTCCAGGCAAAGCCTGGAAAAGAGTCGTCGTGAGGGTTCCAGACCCAAATGACATTGTTGACACCGGCTTTTTCAAAGTACTCATACACATACCGCCAGGACGCCAGGTACACCTCAGTGTCCATGGAAGCCCAGTAGGCAGAATAGGAGCACCAGTCGCCGTTCATTTCGTTGTTCAGGCGAAAGAGCACCGGGTCGCCGAAGTCTTTCAGTCCCTGGGCAAAGGCTTCCAGCAGCTGATCATGTTCCCCTTCCAACAGCGCATACAAACTGCGGTTGTTCAGGGATTTATCCAGATACTCGGTTTGCAGGGTGAGCACCACATGGCGGTCCCGCTCCCGGGCATTGATCAGTTCCTGCCTTGGAAAGTCGCTTCCCAGATTTTTGTAGAGCAGGAGAAAGCGGAACTGATGATTCAGCTGATTTTCCAGCTGGGTCAGGGGCGAAAAGTTGCGGGGGGCTGATGATTCAAAGATGCCCCAGGCCATTTCTTCATTGTTGATGAAGTAGTGGTCATAAAACCGCTGGGTCGCCTCATTCCATCGTCTTTCCACTGGCTGGTACTTCACGTGCATTCCAGGAGTTGCCGTTGTTTCCGTGAGCCGAAAACTGTCGATGATCTCCCGGTGATTCTCCAGGGGCTTGGCAGATTTGAACAGCAGGGTGTAAACCTCCTGGCTGTTTTTCACATAAACCGCCTTGGCGTAATAGGGCCTGTCGGCGTCCATGGCCGTCATCGGGGTGCGCCGCCATTGGAGAAAGTCAACTTTCATGCCATCCACGCTGATGGTTTCCCGACTTTCCACCTGGTGGTCCTGCCGATTGTTAAGAAAACCACGGCTGTAGGCAATGTAACTGGAAGCGGAATGAACAGTTCTGTTGAAGTTGTCATAGTAGATTTCCAGCCGGGTTTCAGAATCTTCCAGTACGGCCCTCACAGCAGAAAGGGACATGTCTGCTTCCCAGGTGTCGGGGACCGTCAGCTGATATCCCCGTGAGTGGTTGATGAAGGTCATCCACCCGGGGGCTGCCTCTTTCAGTTGCTGCACATCTTCCCAGTGATGCCACTGGTGATCCTGCTGCTCCTGTTGATGTTGCACCGGTTCGCCATTTTTGATGATGCGGGGCAAAGTTGTCTCAGCCGATACCAGCATTGTTGCCGGCAGCATCCATAACATCACGGCCAGCATTACCAGCCATGTCGGTTTGCTGCAGGGGGTTCCCTTTTTTTTCATGGGGACACTCCTTTGCCTTAGTGGTGGTGATCAGACTGCCTGCTTCACGGCCACAGGCAAAAATAGCCTGAAGGTTACCCGCCAGACTATCCACAGAATGCTATTCAACTGTGTAAGGCAGCAAAGCCATATGTCTGGAACGTTTGATAGCCTGTGTCACGTCACGCTGGTGAATGGCGCAGTTGCCTGTGATTCGACGGGGCAAAATCTTACCGCGCTCAGTGAGGTATTTTTTCAGACGGCCAATTTCTTTGTAATCAATCACCGCTTTTTTATCGGCACAAAAAGTACAGATTTTTTTGCGGGATTTGCGTTTTCTTCGGTTCATCATGGGAATCTTCCCTCCTTCATTCATGTGATACTTGTTTCCTGCAGTGCTATAAAATGATGCATACCCACAACATACGGCTTCCCACCTTAGAAGGGCAGGTCATCGTCGTCTTCCATGGTTTCAAATTCTGTCAGGTCGATGTCATCAGGGTTAAATCCCCCATCAGACTGTTGCTGTTGCTGTGTGTTTCGTTGTGGTGGCTGGGGTCTTGAAGGCTGTTGATAGTCGCCGCCTGATCTTCCGCCGCCTCCGCCGCTTCCGATGAACTCAACGGTGTTGGCAACCACTTCTGTCACATAGCGCTTTTCACCATTCTGTGTTTCGTAGGAACGGGTCTGCATACGGCCCTGAATACCTACTTCCCGGCCTTTTGCAAGGTAGTTGGCGCAATTTTCCGCCTGCTTTTCCCAGACAACAACGGGAATAAAGTCTGCTTCGCTGTCTTTTCCGAAACTACGGTTCACCGCTACGGTGAAGGTGGCCACCGCCTTGCCTGTGCCGGTAAATCTCAGTTCAGGGTCTTTGGTCAGTCTTCCGATCAAAATGACGGTATTCATCCTCACACCACCCTATTCTTCGATTTTTACGATCATGTGACGGATCACTTCATCAGCAATTTTCAGGTTACGATCCAGTTCTTTGTTCAGGTCTGGGCCAGCCTGGAAATTTACCAATACATAAAAGCCCTCTTTTTCCTTCTGAATTTCATAGGCAAGCTTCCGCAGGCCCCATTGCTCAACAGAGTCAACGGTACCGTCGGCATCAATAATGCCTTTGAACTTCTCCAAGAGAGCTTCACGTTGTGATTCTTCAGTATTGGGGTTCAGAATGTACATTAATTCGTACTTGTTCATCGTCATTTCACCTCCCTCTGGACTAAACGGCCCTGCTTTACGCAGGGCAGAGAAGTTATTCTCAGTGATTCAATTATTGTTTCTCTACACAACATGTAATTATAGCATGGACTTATGTGGATGACAAGTCAAAAACCCTAAAAACCCCAAAAAAGTAAAGAGGTGTTTCTCAGGAAGAAGTGTTCCGGGAGCTTCGGGCCTTTGGCAGCCCTTCTGGGTTTTCCGGTTCGGCGAAGATCGTCCAAGGCTGCAATCACGCCAAGCTCCAGGGCTTTCTTGATAAGCCGTTCTGCTTTGGGCCTGTTGGTGTTGAAGATGCGAGCTATTTCAGAGAAGGAAAACAGCGTGCCTGGAGGGCACTTACCATGTTGGCGGTGTCTTAGGCCGATCCCAAGGCGGGAGTGGCGCCGGACCTGGAGGGTTTGGAGTCCCAGGGTAGTGATGGGGCATTCCACCTGCCACCGATTCTAGCCCACCGTCTGCCATCTCTTTTCCTTCCATGCCTTCCTCCGCCATTTTGGTCAATCGCTGCTTCATCTCATCAATTTCTTCCAATGTGAGGTCCAGTCCCTTTTCTGCGAGTAAGTTTTGTACGTCTTCGGCTGTTTCCAAACCATACACTTCTTCAGCCATCCCCTCGTTTGACGCCATCAACTCCCCAAACCGCTTCATTTTTTCTTCCATTTGTCCATTCCCCTTTCATCGTTGAATGTGCGGTTAACCAACATTTCTTTTGCGCATGCTATTTCCTTATCCATAAAAATCGTTCCAGACACCTGCTGCCTTCTGACAACCGGTGTCCGGAATGAAAAACAACAAAATGCGTTCACCTTCAGGTACTGGCTAAGCACTTACCATTTATTAATATCTCCGGAAAGAGTCCCAGGCGGGAGGTCTGGGAGAATGCTTGCCCGTATGCCACCTGCTACTGTTTCCAAGTCTTCTTCCGACATCTCTTTTCCTTCGAGGCTTTCTTCAGCCATTTTAACCAACAACTGCTGCATCTGATGAATTTCTTCCAGTGTGAGGTCCAATCCTTTTTCAGTTAATAGTTTTTGTACCTCTTCGGCTGTTTCCAAACCATACACTTCTTCAGCCATCCCCTCGTTTGACGCCATCAACTCTCCAAACCGCTTCATTTTTTCTTCCATTTGTCCATTCCCCTTTCATCGTTGAATGTGTAGTGCACCAAGGTTCCTTTTTTCTCCATGCCGTTAGACAAATAACCTGTTTACACCAGCGAACATAGGTAGTCATGCCCCGCTGCACGACAAAGAAGACAGTGTGCCTGAAACGAACATGCCTGGCAGGCGGTGTCACGCTCGTCTTCATGTTGCCGCAAGTGTTGCAACAGGTGTGAATGCCACCAGTATGCCTCCGGAGTTGGATATTCTTCCGGGGTCATCAGGTGACGACATGGAATCCATCTGCCATTCACATCAAGGACTGCGCCATTTCTTCCGGCACCGCATCCTTTCTCCACTCCTTGGTTATGGTTCATAAAAAAGCTTTTCCCATTTCGGCCCGAAGGGGCGAAATGCAAGGTTCGACAATGAGAGGTATGACCCCTGGCTTTCGGCGATGGGCTTTAAGAAAAGCAGCCAAGTGCAACAGGTTCTCCCGGCTGACAGGTGCCTGTAAGGCCATTGTGGCGTCGGGCTTCGTTTCCAGGATCACGAGCCCCTGGATGCCATGGGCTTCAGCCAACTCCACCATATTCGGAAAATCTACGATGTTGTCTTCCCGGGCAACCCAGTTACAGGATTGGCTGCAGCGAATAGATGTCACCTGGTACATCGTTACCTATATAGCGTATCATTCAAGCGTTACTTCGTCCATCTTATACTTCCACCAGTATACCACAGGTACTCTTTAGCACATCGATGTGTTGAAGAATACGGTTCGGGAGTTTGACACTTTAATAGCGGGAATCATCCTCTAAGGCCTGGTATGGCTTATTTTTTTTAGCTCTTTTCGAAACAATAGTAGCGCAACATATCGTAATATATTATAATTAGAGTATATGGGAGGTATTTTGATGAGGCTTCATATTAGCAAGTCCAAAAATTCAGCGTCTCTTTACGTGATCAAATCGGTTTACAATCCTAAAACCCAGTCCAACTCTTCTGTCATTGTTGAAAAGCTGGGTACGGAAACAGAGCTTCGGGAAAAACTGAATGGGCAGGATCCTTACGTGTGGGCGAAGGCATATATTAAAGAGCTGAATGAGATGGAGAAGGAAGTCTCGAGTCATGTGATGGTGAAGTACTCTCCCACGAAGCTCATTCCCCGGGAAAAGCAGCGTTCTTTTAATGGGGGTTATTTATTCCTGCAAAAGATTTATCACGAGCTTGGTCTTGATGCTGTCTGTCAGGCAATTGCTGAGCGTCACCATTTTGGTTATTCTCTTGATTCGATTCTTTCCCGGCTGCTTTATGGGAGGATTCTTTTTCCGGGTTCGAAGCGGTCTACTTTTCAGTTGGCTTCCACTTTTCTGGAACCACCCGTCTTTGAGATACAGCATATTTATCGGTCTCTTGAGGTGATTGCCAAGGAATCGGATTTTATTCAATCTGAGCTTTATCATAACAGCCTGAAGGTTTCCAAAAGAAACACGGGTGTTCTTTATTACGACTGCACCAACTATTTCTTTGAGATTGAACAGGAAGCGGGTTTGAAACAGTACGGTTATTCGAAGGAGCATAGGCCTAATTCCATTGTTCAAATGGGGCTTTTCATGGATGGTGACGGGATTCCGCTGGCTTTCAGTATGTCTAAGGGCAACACCAATGAACAGCTGATCTTAAAGCCCTTGGAGCAAATGATTCTGAAGGACTTTCAGTTATCGAAATTTGTCGTCTGCACGGATGCCGGTTTGTCTTCAGCACAGAATCGAAAATTCAATGATCAGGGGGGCCGTGCTTTCATCACGACCCAATCTGTCAAAAAGCTTAAAAAGCACTTGAAGGAGTGGGCGCTTTCCACCACCGGGTGGCATTTGTCTGGCGATATCAAATCCTATGATTTATCGGCTCTTGATGAAGCACATTGGGATCACACTTTCTACAAGGAGCGGTGGATCAATGAGAACGGGTTGGAACAAAAGCTCATTGTCACCTTTTCGCTGAAGTACAGGGATTATCAGCGAAAAATCAGAAATGGGCAAATCGAAAGAGCGCTTGAGACCATTGAAACAAATCCGGCAAAAATGAAAAAAAGTCACTCCAATGACTACAAGCGCTTTATTGAGAAGACCAGCGTCACTCCCCATGGCGAGGTGGCGGATCAACACCTTTACAGGCTTGATGAGAAGGACATTGAGGAGGAAGAACGGTACGATGGGTTTTACGCCGTTTGTACCAACTTAGAGGATGAAGCTGCTGAAATTATCAAGGTGAATCATCGTCGATGGGAAATTGAAGAATGTTTCCGAATCATGAAAAGTGAATTCAAGGCCAGGCCGGTGTATTTATCCAGGGACGACCGCATTGAAGCTCATTTCATCACCTGCTTCATCACCATGGTGATGTACCGTTACTTGGAAAAAAGATTTCAGAACCGGTTCACCTGTTCTGAAATCATCCAGGGGTTACGCTCCCTGAATTTTCTTGAACTCCCAGGCGAAGGTTATGTGCCTGCTTATACACGAACTGATTTTACTGATGCCTTGCATGAAACCTTTGGTTTCAGAACCGACTATCAGATCATCAAGAACAAGCAGATGAAAAAAATCTTTCAAGACACCAGAAGCTAAACATATTACGCGATTTTTGAACACATAAAAAAGCCTGAAACCCTTGTTTTTCAAAGGGTCTCAAGCTTTTTTTATTTCAAAAGTGTCAAAGACGGGATTATAGCATGGACCTTCTTAAATAACAAGTATCAATCAGTAAAAGAATCCTGATTCTCCCGCGCCCACCATTTAATCAATTGTTGTTTTCCACTTTTTCTTGGGTGAGGTGAGTTGGAATACGTATTGAGACAAAAGATCTTTGCAAGTAAATATCTTTGAATGGCATGATACCAATTGCAGGAGATTTTTCGAGAGGATTGTATCGTTATGAAAAAGAGTTTTCCTTATTGGTATGTGGTTCCAGTTGCAACCGCATTGGCTCTAATCACCCTTATTTTGTTGTACCAGCACTTATGGAAAGATTCCATGTCCAATGATTCCGTAACAAATCTGTTAACTCTTCCAGGTCAAGAGTCGGCATTGTTGACGTACGAAGAAAAGCAATGGCTTCAAGAAAACGGTCCCCTTGTTTATGCAGCTGACCGAAATGCACCACCCCTACGCTTTGTTGATCCAGCTGATCAGCAGTATAAGGGCGTGGTCGTCGATTACATCAACTTACTATCACTTGAACTGGGGATTGAGATCAACCTCCAGCCCCTGGTGTTGCCCATGAAATCAGAAACCCCATCGGCATTATTCGAACTCATGTTTATTTGTTAAAGGGAATGTATTCTGGTGAAAAAGCACAGCGTTCGTTTGAGTTTATTGATAACGCAATTAATCGGGCGAGCGGGATCATCGATAATCTCTTAGGCTTTTCCCGAATCAGCAACGATTCAATCGAAAACGTTCATTTGCAGCATTTTCTTGAAGAAGTTGTCGCGCTCTTTCAAAAAAGCCTTCAGCAAAGAAAGATTCACTTGACCTTAAACGCCGTTCATGACAGCATGTGTTTGATTAATGCAGCTTCTTTAAAGCACATTCTCGTTAATCTGATTGCCAACGCTGTTGATGCCATCGACGAAACAGGTGCCATTACACTATCGGCCTCCGCCGACCATCATCTGCTATCAATTTCAATTGAAGATGATGGCTGCAGAATTCCTGAACACGAGATCAAAAGAATCTTTAATCCATTTTACACGACCAAAGAGCCTGGAAAAGGTACGCAGTTTAATCTATCAATACCACTTGAGAAAGGCGGACCTCCACATGATAACTCCTTATAAAGTACTGCTCGTGGATGATGAAAGCGACTATAGAGCCACGTCCCGAATGCTACTGGAGTCAGAAGGCTATCTTGTAAGTGATGTTTGCAGTACCAAAGCTGCCTTGGAATCATTGGAACAAGAGTACTACCCCATTGTAATTTCAGACATTATCATGCCTGGAGATACTGGCTTTGCCCTTTTATTAGAGATCAAAAAACGATATGGGATGCTGTTCAAGTCATTATTGTCACAGGTTTTGGCAGCATCGAAAGTGCTGTTAAAGCAATGAAGGATGGCGCTGCTGGGTATTTCATTAAGAGCAGAAATATTGAGGAGTTGCTGGTGGAAATTGAGAAAGCTATTAAAATGGTTCGATTTTCTACCCTTTAAAATATTTCCAGCCGCTCAGCAGGATCTAAACTATATATTGAGCAGACACAAAGTCCTTGCATGCAACGCATCTTGGAGTTGGTAGACACCGTTGCACAATTGCCATCTTAGCCGTTGGTGCTTCTTTCGCAAAACCATTATCACGCAAACATGGCATCAGCCCCTATCGAACCGCAAATCTTTTGGATGCCACCTCATGCACATTGGTTTATTCCCTGCCATGGACTCCCGCCATTATTTTTACAATCGGCTTTACCAGAGATGGCATTCACCCTCTTAGTGCCTCAGAAGTCACCCCTTTTGTTCTTTACGCATTTGCCTTGCTGGCGGTGATGATTGTCAGTATTTTTATGGGAATTGGCCGTTATGATAACATGAACGAAGAAGAAATCAAGGAAATGAAACACGTATCTGAAACATATACCTTTTAACGTGTTCTTTTAGGTTTACGGGCTCCACAAAGAAATTCGAGTTCACGCCCGCAAAGAGCGGTCTGATGCCATCAGACCGCTCTTTGCGTTAATTTCCCACCAAACTATCATATCGATTGAATATGCTTTTAATGTGCATGGCATATGTATTCTCCCCGCTTCGCATCACTTGTCACAAACTGTGTCAGGCTTTGTCATTGACAAAGGCTGCAAATGCCGCTTTTTTTCAAGGCTTCCTGCTATACTGAAAGTGTCATTTGTTCTGAAAGTGTCATTTTTAAGCCTGTCGTTACAAAACGAAAGGGGTGCTTCTTATTGATCTACACCGTCCGTCACCGTTCCGGTTTTTTTGAAACCACTCCCTGCTATTTGATCATTGATGCCCAGCGGGAGCAGCTATTACTGCTTCCCTGTCAGTCACCCTTTCAGATGCGCTTTCTGATTCTGCGGGATGAGCTGGAGGCCGTGGTGCTGTCTGCCAATCAACATCATGCAGTCTGCGACTTATTCACGCATCAGCAAACCTATTCTGTTCTTTTTCCTCCGGGTATTCCACAAGAGGAAATCAACAAAGAGTTCCGTTTTTTTGGAGGTCCCTCTCTTAAAATCGAAACTTTTGAATAAGCTGATGACCGCTTATCTGAAATACTTCTCTGCAACACCATCTGCACTGCCAGTTGAAACACCTTCTAAAGACCATCTGCAATCATCGAAAGGAGTGTCTCCTATGTTAACGGCATTTTCCATGAGAAAAAAAACTTTCCTCATCATCGTTCTCATTCTGTGTCTGTTTCTCACCGCCTGTGGCGGGGGCGGCGAAGGCGGGGGAGGCGCGCCGGCGGCAGCATCGGGCAATGCATCCACCACACCGTCTGCCACTGCCCTTCCAGACACCTGGCAATTTGAACGCACCATCCCCGAACCCATTGAACTCACTTACGACGGTTCACCGGTTTCCCTGGGGAACTTTGCCACCCATGGCATTGAAATCAGTGTGCCGGAGAGCGCCTTCGAATCGGCAGTGACCCTCACTCTGTCGCAGCCAGAAGAAGGGGTTCGATACAACCAGGCCGCCATGGATCCTGCCGGCGTTCCCGCCGCCTTTCGCATTGAGGGTGATCAACTGCGTTCAGATCTTCCCATGACCGTGAAGCTGAAGGTGGATGCCCAGCAACTGGCAGATCTTCAGGAAACCGGCGGTTTCCGGGGGGGCCATTTTGACGAAACCTTTGGCTGGACCTATGTGGATCTGGTGGAGGTCAATGAAACCGAAGGCTACCTGCTCTTTAACACGTATCACAACTGGCTCTTTGCTCCCGCCAAGCTCACCCGGGAAGAACGTGTGGAGCAGTTTGCCAAAGAAAAGGCCCTGGATGCCTGGGGTGCCCAGCAAATGGGCAATGAAGTGGAAAACGTGACCCGGGAAATGATCCGGGAGATTATGATTCAGCAGTTTAATGCCACCAACGAGTCTGAAATCATGAAAATTGCCGATGCTGTCATCGGTGAAATTGAATCGGATGCCCTTGATTACGGCAAAATGGCTCTTCAGCTAAAGGACGGGGATTATGAGGGCCTGGTGGGAAGCGTAACCGATAGGCTGGGCAGCACCCTGGCCAGCAGCCTGGAGTCGGGCACACTGGAAACCCTCTTTGGCCAGGCCGGTACCGCCGCCGCTGCTGCCGGCCATTTATGGGAAGGTGATTACAGCGGAGCGGGCATGAAGATTGCCGAAACCATCGCCGCATCTTCTCCGGTTTACAGGGTGGCCAAAGTATGGATTGATGTGGTGGATACCCGCATCAGCAACTGGAAAAATGACGAAGTGGAAAAGGCCTATCAGATTTATATCAACGGTGCCCAGAGCCGTTCTCCCTGGGGGTACAGCGTAGATGCCGGCGACTTTGAATCCCTTTACAGCCAGATGCGGGGCGTCAGCCGCCAGCTGGAGCTGGAAGCAGTGGAACGATATGCCAACGCCCGGGGTATCAGCACCGGAGAGATCACTACTGAGCAGCGGCGGCAGATCCTGGCTGAGGTGAAAACCAGTCTGAAAGACCAGTTTGAGAAACGTTCCAAACAGGAGGAAGAGCTGCGCCTTCTGGAGGAAGACCAGCGGGAGATCATCCGCCAGTTTGAAGAATGGGGCTTGTTAAGGGAAGGCAGCAGCTGGTACCCCTATGACACCCCTGTGGAACAGATGCTTCACCGCCTGCATGGCCAGATGGAGCGGATTATGCGGGAGACGGGCCGGTATGACCTGGTGATTCGCAGGGGCGACCTGCATGACCAGCGCCGGGGGCTGGACAACATCGGCGAGCTGAAGAAAAGCGAGCTGCTGGTACCTCATCTGGCAGAACTCATCAGCACCCGTTATGTGGAAGGGGAGGAAGCCTACCAGAAAAAACTGCTGGAATTCGGCTACATCACCCTGAAGCTGGAGCCGGGCACCTATGTGGGGGACCTGGTGATCACCGGTGTGCCCATTAAAAAAGCCCTGGAGCAGGCCATGGAAGATCCCGGGTCAGTTCCGGAATATTCCGGTCCCAATGAGGAGATGTGTGAAGAAATTGATCTGTGGGAAGCGGACGTGCAGGCAAGTGTTCGAGAGGCCATCGACAACCTGGACACCGTCAATGGCACCGTGGTACCCCTGCAGGTTGAAATCTCCCAGGGATCAGGTGAAAACAGTTTCACCGCGGTTCTCACCGCCGATTTTGCCAGTGCCCTGCCCAGCATGGGTTGTGAAGATATCAGCGGCCCCACCACCTTCCAGGTGCGCACCGACAAAGACACGCTCACCCTTACTCACACCCTTGAAGATGGCGCCGGCCACTGGTCTTACGAGGGCACCATTGCTCCCGGTGGCATGATCTCCGGGAACCTGCGGTTATATACCAACGAAACGGAGTACCGGGAATATGTGGGCACCGACAACATGCTCACCGGCACCTGGGAAGTCAGTAAGCAATAACCGGGAAGGTGATGACCATGCGCCCCATACTGTTTTACATGAAATGGATGAACCAGACTGTCTCCGTGCCGTCTTACCGTTTTTTCGGCATGCTGGCAGCCCTGTACCTGCTGGTGACAGTGGCATGGCAATGGCGGCGGGAATCCCGCCGCCAGGCTGTGGGGCTTCATGGCCTGGTGCCGCTGTCCATTTTCACCGGCTTTTCCACCGGTCAGCTGCTGGCCGTCTGTTTTCTCAGTATTGCCGCTTTTTTTGCAGGGGCACGGCTTCTTTATGTGCTCCTGTATCTTCCCCAGGTGATGGCAGCCCCTGCCCGGCTGGTGGAACTGAAACTGCGAAACTTCAGCCTTCACGGCGGTCTGGCGGCCGTACTCCTGCTGTGGTTTCACTGGAGCCGGCGCTGGGGGTTTTCTCTTCCCGCCCTGACAGATTCTCTGGTGGTGCATGTGGGCATTGCCATTGCCATCATGCGCCTGGGCTGTTTCTTCAACGGCTGCTGCTTCGGTCTTCCCACCCAAATGCCCTGGGGCATGCACTTTCCCCTGGCCAACCCCAATCCGGTCACCCGGCTGGTGGGGTTTAACGCCGTCACCGCCGGTCTGCTGGGAGCCACCGCCGTCATGCGCCACCCCACCCAGCTTTATGAGATGGGGGCCGCCCTGCTGGCTTCGGGAGTTACCTGGCGATGCCAGCGCCGGCACCCTGCCGGGTCTGGGTTTGGCACTGCCCTCTTTGGGTTGCTTTTTTCCGGAGGCCGTCTGGTGGTGTTCTTTTATCGGGATTTTCCCACAGCCGGCAGTCTTTCCAACCTGCTGCGGGGCCCGGTAGTGTACGGCCTCTGTTTGCTGTTCTTTACCGGTTGGCTGGTGAAGATTCGATCTGGTGAATCATGGTTTTCAAAGCTTCCACCACTTGCTGACGCCGGATATGGGGTTCATCGGCCCGGGAAGCTTCGTGAATCAGGTAGTCCCAGAAAGAAGCCGTCATCTGGCTTTCATTGATGGCAAACACCGCCGGTGGCTGAGAAGGCTTCATCACCAGCACCCCCACATCTTCCCGGGCATAGAGGGTGTACCCCCCCGCCCGGCGCTGGTATCCCAAAGAGACATGATACCGTTCATGGGTTTTCAGCAGTTCAATGATCTGTATCAGGTGCAGCCGGTATTCTTCAGGGGTGTAGAAAGCTTCCAGGCCGCCGGTGAGGTCGATGGCACCAATGCGAATTTTTCCCGTCGCCAAGTCTTCCACCCGGGGCAGGTTGATGAGCTCATGAAAGGTGTTGGTTTCCAGCTGACGGCTAAAATGACGAGTTCTTATGGCATGATCCGCCAGCAGCTTTTTCCTTTCGGGAAGGGCCAGCCGGGTGCAGATCAAGGCTGCCGCCTCCTGAGGCATAGTGGTGAGTGAAAGAGAGTCGGTTTTGATCAAGGCGTGGGCGGTTTCAGCTTCAAACTCGTTGAGGGTGGCCTCATAGGCATCACCTGACCCCGGCGTGAAAATCCGCATCAGTGGACGGCACAGCGCCGCATAGTCCTGAAACTCCGCCACAAGACCTGCCACTGCCTGGGGTTCCTGCACCAGAAAATTCACGGCTCCCCTGGTACCCTCCCCCACCGAAGTGGCGCACACCGCCGCTGTCTTGGGTGCAATGAAGAGGGTGCGGCGGAAAATGCCGTCCCGAATCCGGGGATAGTAGTAGGGTTCAATGGCTCCGGTCATGTAAATGGGCAACCATTCACCGATGGCTGACAGCATTTCGTCGATGTCCCGGCTGATGGTGTGAATGATTTTGATCCGGTTGCCCTTCAACACCACCTGTGCCAACCGCTGTGCCCACTGGGCCGTGAAGGCGGGCTGGTCTTTCAGCCAGTCCAGGTTTTCATCGCTGAAAAGGAGCAGTGTCTGGGGAACGGCCTCTGCCAGCACCAGATCAAGAAATGCCAGCACTGCCCTTCGTTTTCCTTCGGTACCATAAAGCAGCTGGGTGTCGGTCATTGAACCGGTGTTGTCATCAGCTGTGTCCGACAAGTTCCCCTCCCCTTCTTTGGCTGCGATGCCTTCTGAGCCGGGAGGTTTTTTAAAGCGAAAACTGGAAAAGCCTTCCAAAAATCCAGCCACCGGGTCTGCCGTTTCCTGGCTGTCGGTTTGCAGCCATTGATGGATCATATCTGTCAGCGATGCCTTGTCACCCATCTGGGCCAGGGGTTGCTCCATGGCCTTTGCCAGAGCCTCCTGTTGATACACAACTGCACAGTGGGCAGCAAAATAACCCGCCATGGCCAGCAGGTAGTTTTCCTGCTGGGCGGGTTTGCGGGCACCCCGGCGCAGCCGGCTGATATAGGAAGCATCCAGCAGGGTATGCCGCGCCAGGGCACTGTTGCTCACGTTGGTGAGATTCATGAGAAAATTCAGTTTGTCATGAAATTGCATCTGCCAGCCCCCTTTTCTTTTCAGTATATCAGGGGCAGGATGGAAAGAATAGTCCTACAGGCGGTATTCCGTCAGTTCTTCGCAATAGCTGCACCGGTACTGAATTTTCCCGTTGGGCACCAGGGTAAACTCCGGCTGGGCGCATTCGTCGACAGCAGTGATACACCGGGGATTTTTGCAGGCAAAGAGGCCGCTCACCTTTTCCGGAAGGGTGGCTTCTTTTTTGTCGATGATCTGTTCATTTTCGATGTAGTTCACTGTAATGCCTGGGTCGATGAGCCCCAGAATGCGCAGATCGACGGTGAGATCATCCTGAATTTTGATGATGTCTTTGGTGCCCCGTTTGCGGCTGGAAACATGCATCAGCAGCACCGAGGGTGATTTTCTCCGGTCAAGGCGCAGTTTTTCAAAAACCTTCAAGCCTTTCCCCGCAGGAATATGGTCGATGACAATTCCTTTTTGAATGGCGGTGACTTCAATCATGCCAGGTTCACTCCCATCACAGCGGACAGCAGGGCCATCCGGATATACACGCCCATGGTTGCCTGTTCAAAATAACGGGCCCGGGGGTCGTCGTCCACCTCATACTGAATTTCGTTCACCCGGGGCAGCGGATGGAGCACCATCAAGTCTTCTTTGGCCGTTTTCAGCTTGTCACGGGTGAGAATAAAGCTGTCTTTCAGCTTCACATACTCTTCCTCGTTGAAAAAACGTTCTTTTTGAATGCGGGTCATGTAGAGAAGATCAATGTCTTCAATACAGTCTTCCAAACGGCTGGTTTCGTGGAGGGTGATGTGGTAGCGGTGCTGCAGTTCGTCCCGCAGGTGTCCCGGAATGCGCAGCTCTGTGGGAGACACCAGGTAGAAGGTCATTCCCGGAAAACGGCACAGGGTTTTCAGCAACGAGTGTACGGTACGGCCAAAAAGAAGATCGCCGCAAAAGGCCACTTGCAGGTTTTCGATGGCTCCCCGGTATTTTTGAAGGGTCAGCAGGTCGGTGAGGGTTTGGGTGGGATGCTGATGCCCGCCGTCCCCGGCATTAATCACCGGAACAGTGGCGTACTGAGCCGCCAGCTTGGGAGCGCCCTCCCGGGGGTGGCGCATCACCAAGGCGTGGGCGTAATCGTCCATTACCCGAACGGTGTCTGCCAGACTCTCGCCCTTGGCTGCAGAGCTGACGGCGGCATCGGAGAATCCCAATACCTGCCCCCCCAGACGCAGCATGGCCGACTCAAAGCTGAGGCGGGTGCGGGTGCTGGGTTCATAAAACAGGGTGCCCATGATTTTTCCCTTGCAACAATCGGCATACTCCTCCGGCCGGGCTTCCATTTTCAGCCCCAGCTCCAACAATGTCTGCAGTTCTTCCATGGTGAAGTCTTCCGGATCAATGAGGTGTCGGCCTTTCAAACTTTCCAGATTCATGTGCATTCCCCCTCCAATTAAAAAACGCCCTCTTATCCCGAAAAGGATGAAAGGGCGCAGATGCCGGTGATAACAAACGACAGACTCTCGCCTCGCCGGCGGTGAGACTTCTCTGCCGCGGGGGTTGTCGTCATGTTGTTCTGTGCCTTCTTAGCCTCTCGGGACTAAATTAAAGGATGCCGTATTCAGTTGCTGGAAACAGCATATCACATATGGAGCGACCGGGTCAACTATGGGCTGATGCTTTTCAACGTCACCACCACTATCTCTGGGCGGTTGAAAATTCTTAGGGGGATAATGCTGTTCCCCAGGCCTCGGCTCACCACCATGGTGGATTCCCCGTGGATGTGACTGCCGCTGGTGTATTTGGGAAAAAGCCCCTGGTCGGGCGCCACCAGTCCGCCCAGTAAAGGGAGTCTGAACTGACCGCCATGGGCGTGGCCGGAGAAGATGAGGTCCATGTTATTTTCATGATACAGATGGAACATTTCGGGACGATGGGACAGCAAAATGGTGAACAGCTCTGCTTCCCCGCCATTCGTTGCATTGCTTTGGGCCGCCGTATCACTACCTGCCCACTTTCTCAGCTGGTCTTCCATCTTTCCAATGGGGGTGCCTTCCAGATAGCTGGCAGTGAGAAACGCCGGATCAGACAGCCCCACCATTCGAAGGGCACTGTCTTCTCTGGTGATCAGCCGGGTATCATCCTCCAGCACATGCACCCCCGCTTCCATTAACTGCCCTTTAATGACATCGTATTGTCCCGACCAGGCTTCGTGATTGCCGGAGACAAAGTAGGTGGGGGCAATGGCCACCGCACCATGGATAAAGTCCATGGCAGTTTCCAGGTTATATCTGCGCCGATCGATGAGATCGCCAGTAACCACAATGACATCAGGCGATTGAGATGCCACTCGGTTCAGCAGCGTTGTTTGCTCTTTTCCAAAGGCCTTGTTATGAAGGTCTGAAATGTGGACAATCGTGAATCCATGAAAATCTGATGGTATTTTGGGGTTTTCATAATCGATATGGGTGATGACCAGGCTGTTATTCTGCCACCAGAAGAAAGCCACCAAAAGAAGCAAGAGCACTGCAGAGATGCGCCTTTTTGTCAGAAACTTTCTGCTGGTGCTCGCCTTGCCGATTCTCGTCTTGCTGCCCTTCTCCTTTATGAATGCTTCTTTTGAGGTGTTTTTCATTGGTTTAGCTCCTTTATTCCGGAGAAAATAACGTGCAAGAGATTCATTGCCCAGCAGTCACTTCCAAGGGCACTTTCCCCGAGGCCAGCTTCATGTTGTCAGCTTCCGTTCAGCTCATGAGGTTTTCCACTTAGCTTATGCGGTTTTCCTGTTGGCTCATGAGGCTTTCCAGTTCTTGCAGCAGCTCTTTTTCCATCAGCGCCAGGCCTCGAATGGGGTACTGATCCACCACTGCTTTGCCCCGTTGGCAAATTAGTCTGGCTGCTTCGTGCTGTCGATTCACATAATATTCGTAGTACGCTTTGACACGCATTCCGTTCACATCCTGATCCTTTTGCAGTTTCTTTCCACTCAGTTCATAATAACGGATGGCTTTATCTATTTCGCCAGTTACACAGCTGCTGTAGCACAGCTCATAATAAACGCTCGGCAACAGATATGACGGGAACAATTGGAGATAGTTTTCGAAAACGGTGACATATAATTTCATTTCCTGAAGATTTCTTTCATCTAACGCCTTGTAATACTGATAGATCATTGCCAGCATGTCAAAGCTTGTGGGCATTTCAGCTTCCATTTCATTGCTCATGTTCATCTTCTCGTTTAGCTGCATATCTCTGGGACGAACACCGGCAGAGAGCTGGGCGATCATGCGATTAACGCGAATCAGGGTTTCCGAGAATGGTTTTTTCAAAAGCATACTCCAGATAATCTTACCGTCAGTGGGGCTGCTGCCAGAAATAAAGGGAAATGCGTTTACCATCCCCATGAAACATCCGATACCACCTAAAAAGACCAACAGCCAAGTGAGGCGTTCTGGTAAACCGGGAAAAAGAAGTGCACTTATAAAAAAAACGACTCCCATTAGGCAATTCAGCATAATACCCCCTGCATAATAGAGCAGCTGCTTGTGCTTCGACACGGCTTCACGGGGCGGCATCATAGCACACAGTCCACTGTAGCCCTTATTGGTACTCACGGAAAATTTCATTTTGCCATTCTCATTATCCCAGCTAAAAATGCTGATTCTATATGAAAGGAGCTGATATCCCGCTAATTTTCCAGCAACAAGGTGACCCAGTTCATGAATATTAACAGTCATGAAAAAAGCCACTAACACCGTGACTCCATGAAGGATAGCTGTTTTCCAGCTCAACTGGCCTTCTGAAATCGCCGTTCTCAAAAACCCAGCACTTGTAAAACCCAGTGTAAATCCCAATACAATTCCCAGCACCAGCTGAATGATCAGGCCTCTTCTTTTCGATTTTTTTGCTTTTTCCTGATGGTTGTCCACATAGTTGTCCATTTCTCAAGTGCCTCCCTTATCCTTTTCCAGTTTTGACAATGAAGCAAGGTGCCTCCGCCATTATATGTGTTCCGATTCCCAAAAGTCAATCAGCTTACCGCTGCCCTGCGGTTACCGCTGCCCATGCTGGTAAACTGGTGACTGTTTCATCTTTTGATCTTCCGCTGGTGCTTCTGTCGAATTCCACTTTGTCAAATGCCAGACATTTCCGTCTGCTCCCCGTCTTATGTGATGGGTTATCTAACCAGACTGAAACACCAGACTAATCAATTAATTGACTGACTTGGGAGGCGTTCACATGACACCCGTTATTGAAATGAAAGGCTTGCGTATGCGCTATGGCAGTGATGGCCCCTATGTGCTCAACGGCATTGACCTTACCGTTACCCCCGGCACCATTATTGGATACATCGGACCCAACGGGGCGGGCAAAAGCACCACGGTAAAGATCATGCTGGGCATGGTGCAGGAATATGAAGGGGATGTGTTGATTTTTGGCGAAAACATCCGAGAAAACCCGGTGGCCTACAAACGGCGCATTGGCTATGTTCCAGAGGCTGCAGTACTGTATGACAGCCTCTCAGGCTCTGAATACCTGCGTTTTATCGGTGACCTCTACGACATGGAAGCAGATGACATCACCTCCAAAGCGGAACAGCTTTATGAGCTTTTCGGCATTGGCGACGCCCTGCACCACCGCATTTCCTCTTATTCCAAAGGGATGAAGCAAAAACTGATGATCATCGCCAGCCTCATTCACAATCCGGATATTTTGTTCTTTGATGAGCCTATCAGCGGGCTGGATGCCAACAGTGTGATGATTTTCAAGGCCCTGATGCAGCAGCTGGCCCACCAGGGAAAGACCATCTTCTATTCCTCCCATATCATGGAGGTGGTGGAAAAAATCAGTGACCGCATTGTGGTGCTGCACCAGGGGCAGGTGGTGGCCGATGGTTCCTTTGAAATGTTACAGGAAAAGAACCATGAAGGCACCTTGCAGGAAGTGTTTAACCAGCTCACCGGGTTCCATTCCCACGAGGCCATCGCCGCCTCCTTCGCCCAGGTGGTGACAGGGAATGCAATGGCAGCAGGGACGATGCCGGAGGAAGGGATGTTGAAATGACATCCTCCTTTCTGTTGATACGCCTGTTGAACCGGCTGCATCCCCTGATGCGCCGGCTGAAGGTGCACCCGGTACAGCTGACTCATATTCTTACTTTAAAACTGACCCTGGAAGACCGGAAAACCACCGTGAACGAAAGCATGGGGGGCAAACCAGGAATGCTGAAAGGGATGAAAGCCAACCTGCTGATGCAGGCCTTCATCGGCCTGTTTATGGGGTTGGTGATGCTCCAGCCAGCCGATCTTTTTTACCCGGCCATGATCATCATGAGCATGAATGTGGTGATGATGGTGATGTATATGGTGACGGACTTTTCCCAGGTACTGCTGGACACCCGGGATACTGCCGTGATTATGACCCGGCCGGTGGACCCCCGCACCATGAATGCTGCCCGCATCATTCATGTGATTTATTACATGAGCAGCATGTTTGCCGCCCTGAACCTGGCCCCCCTGGCCATGGGGATTTACCGCCATGGGTTTCGGATGATTCCCGCTTTTCTTTTGGCATGGCTGTTTCTGCCCCTGCTGGTTATTTTTGTCACCACACTGCTCTATGGTTTTCTCATTCGCCGGTTCACCGGCGAAAAGCTGAAAGACATTCTGAATGTGTTTCAGGTGTTTTTTTCCATTATGACGGTGGTGGGGTATCAGGTGGCCATTCGCATTTTCAGCCTGGTGGATCTCCACATCACCTTTTCCCTGAAATGGTGGACCTACCTGTTGCCCCCCGCCTGGTATGCCGGCCTTTTTAAAGTGGTGGTGGAGGGTGACCCCGACCCGGCTTACCGGCTGCTGATGGTTTTGGGGATGGTGTTGCCTGTGGTGCTGGGTTACTGGCTCATTCGACGGCTGCTGCCCCGGTACGAATACTACCTGACCAAACTCCAGGTGGAGGACGGCTTGCGGGTGCCTGCTGATTCCCTGCCCCGCCGGGTGCAGGAAGGCCTCTTCCGCTGGCTGTCCAAAGACCCTGTGGAGCTGGCTTTTATGCGGTTCTCAGCTGCCAACATGCGGCGTGACCGAAAGCTGAAACTGATGATGTACCCCAATCATGCGTTGGGCATGTTTTTTCCCCTGCTCATGCTGCTGCCTTACCTGCAGCGTTTTGACAGTCTGGCGGTTTCCCTCCAGGAGCTGCGGGGCGGCATGGGGTACCTGTCACTGTACCTGATGCTCCTGTTTCTTGCCACCAATTTCAGCTTTCTACAGTTCAGTGAATGTGCCCCGGCGTCCTTTATTTACGACACCTTTCCTGCCAAAAATCGTCTGGTGATCTTCCGGGCGGCGCTGAAGGCCTATGGGGTGATTTATATGTTGCCGGCACTGCTGATCATGGGCGCGATTTATACCGGACTCATGGGCCCCGCCATTCTCCCCGGTCTGGGAGTGATTCTGCTGGCTGCCTTTGCTCTGTTGGGGCTTCGGGGCATTATTCTGCAGCCTTTTCTTCCCTTCTCCCTGGAAGTCAGAGAAGCCGGCAACCGGGACATTGGCGAAACCATCCTGTTCAGCATGGTTGTGGGAGGCATGAGCGGCCTCCATTTTCTCCTTGTTAAAAACCGTCCCCTCTGGGCACTGGCCGCCTGCATCCTATGGCTGGTGGTGATCAAGGTAGCCTTCGCCCGCATTCTCTCCCACGGGGAGCTGACACCCCAAAAGGAATAAGCACACCTCCAGCACACAAAAGAAGCCCAGGACGTTTATATGCGTCTCTGGGCCTTGTCTTTTTGAAGCCATTATTCAATTTTTTTACAGCAACTTTACCAGTCGCTTGTCAGTCACTTGTCAGTCACTTACAGGAAAAAGCAGATGATTCGGCTGACCACACGCATGAGCACAGGTACCCACAGAGAACCGGACCAGAGAGCCGCCAGCCCATAAACCAGTCCTTCTCCCGTTGCCACCAGCCCCTGGGAGAGCTGCGCCGTTACCGGATAAGTTTGCAAGGGGGCCAGGGACAATAGCGGTACCTGCAGCAGCCCATAAATGGCCGCCTGAATCAGCAAAGCTTTTTTGCCGGAAAGGTGTTGTTTCAGTTCTCCCAACACGAAACCACGAAAAAGGATTTCTTCTGCCAGTGGGCGGGCAACCAACAACAGCAGACCCAGCTGCCACAGTCCCCGGGGGTCGACGATAAGTTGCGGTACAATCACTTCCATGCTTGCGGCACTTCTTGCCATCAACAAAGCTGCTCCCATCACCAGCCCTGCCAACAGAGAAAGCCCCGCATCTCTCAACGACGGTCTTGTAAAGAAACTGATTGCCTGCAAGCGTTGCTGCCGGTCACGAAAGAGCTGATAACACAGGCCCAAGGCTACGACGGGTGCCACTGCGTAGCGGCTGAGGGCCATCAACTCTTCCAGGGGCAGCCGCCCCATGCTGACCACCAGTTTGGGGGCGGCCATGCCCGTTACTTTCACCATAAAGCCATATAGACCCTGGATGATGCAAAAGATCAAAATATATTTCAGTGCCTGCCAGGAAGCCTGCAGCGTTCGGTTCACCATACCCACCTTTTCCACTCCTTCTCCCACTTGACCCACTTTTTTCCCTTCAAGTCGTTCATACCATTCATGCCATCCTTCGCTGGTGCTCTTTTTTATGCACCTTGTGATGACATCTTCGTCTCCTTATTATGACGGGGGAGGGGGCGTGTTTCAATGGGAGATGCAAAAGTGGTCGGTCAATGGTCAGAAATAACCAGCGGAATGGCCACATTGACGTTAAACCGGCGGCCTTCATCTTCAATCTTCAGGATTCCCTCATAGCGTTGGATGATCTGGCGAACGCTAAGTAATCCTAAACCATGCTCACCGGTGTTCATTCTGCCGTTGCTTTTTTCTTCAGCTTCTCCGGCTTCTTTAGCTTCTCCGGCAATGCTTTTATGGGAGTAACCCTCCCTTATCATTGCTTCGGTAATCTGCACCGTTGCCTTTTTTTGGTTAATCACCTGAATCACCAGGTGCTCCTGCTTCACGTGAACGCGAACAGCCATGTGGCGGTCTTCCACCGGCAGCTGTTCACAGGCTTCAATAGCATTGGTCACCAGATTACCCATGATGATGCACAAGTCAAGGGGGGCGATGGGCAAGGCGGCGGGAATCAGTGCTTCCAGTTCCATGGGAATCTGTTTTTCCCGGGCGGTCATGCGCTTCACATTCAGTAGTGCCGCCATTTCGGGATGCTCAATGCCGATGAGGTCGTTGACGGTCTCCACCTCTTTGATGAGTTTCTGCACGTACTGGCGTGCCTCCTGGGGCCGGTTCATTTCCATCAGACCATATAGACAGTTCAGGTGATGGTTGAAGTCATGGCGCTGGGTTCTGACAGAAACCAGGGCCTCTTGCATGCTTTCGGTGAAAAACACCTGCTGGCGGTAGGCTTCTTCTTTGATTTGCCATTCCCGTTGCTGTTGATGAAGTACCGTCCGTTTGTTGAGAAAGATGAGTACCGTCACACTGAAGAACATCACCACCAACAAAAACGCCACGAGGGCAAGCCGATCGATTCCTGATACAGCCTCTGAATGCATATAAATGGAAAAGCTGATAAAAATAACAGCGACGTTGAAAATACCTGCCAGCACCACTGTGGGAGCTATGCCTTCCCCCTCAATGTCAGCCGGGTGAAACAAGTTTAATTTGGGATAAAGGCCCAGCACCAGTACCAGCGACAATCCCTTCGAGCTGACAATGCCCAACATGCGGTAAAAGCCCCATTCATTAAAGGTTTCCGGCGGCAAGCTGGTCAACGCCAACAGTACCACGATCACCAGCAGCTCTACAATAGAGATGGCAATCACCGCGACAATCATGCATCCCAAAATGCGCCGCAGCCGACTGGTGAAAATTTGCGTGAAAAAAAGGCCACTGACCAGCATCATCAGCAGCAATCCTGGTGTACTGGCAGAGCCGAAATAACGGTTCGTGAGGGCGTTAATGCTGCCGGCCGCCAACAGCAACGCCACTGTTTTTGCTTTTGAACCGCCCCGGTGCTTCAGAAAAGGACTCACCAGCCAGAAGATTAATGAAAGATCGACCATGCTGACGATCCAACGAACTATTTCTGCCACCACTATCACCTCATTTACCATCACGTACCTTATCTCTTCAGCCTTACGTTTCATGCCCCGTATGCTAACACTTGCATCTACCCTCTTCTATTCCGTCACTTCCATTGACGCCTTCTGTACCGCCGATTATGTCTTATCTACTCTCACTTACTCTTGACGCCTGCTTCCGACGCCTGTGGCTCAGTATGATTTCATTTTTTCGACCAGATTGTCTAATCAAAAAGCTGCTCTTCCAGTGCCGCTTTGACAGCGGGTCGATATCGTCGGCTGACGGGAATAATCGCTTCATACCCTTCCACATGAAGCCCTTCTGAAGTCAGACGCCGTATGCGAAACCGATTCACCAGAAATCCCTGGTGGCACTGGAGAAACCAGTGGGAGTCCAGATTTTCCTGGAGCTTTTTCAGGGTGCCGTAGCATTCATACGATTCTGTCAGGGTATACACCGTCAGCTTGCGCAGCTTCTTTTCAATAAACAGCACTTCCTCATAAGGCACCTGTACCAGCTGCTCTTTGGTGTGCAGCACGATCCGCCTTTGCCTGGCTTTGAAAAGCCGTCTTTCTTCCAGTCTTCTGGTCACCTGATCCATGACCAGGCGCAACCGTTCTGCCGTCACTGGCTTCAGCAGGTATTGAAAGCCATCAATTTCATAGGCCTGCAGGGCGTAGTCGCCGTGACCGGTGATGAAGATCAGCAGTACTTCCGGGTTCAGTGCTTTTAAACGGCGACCGGTTTCGATGCCGTTGAGGGTTTTCATTTCCATATCCAGCAAAACTGCCTGCAGGTTTTCCAGCCCTGGATGTGCCAGCAACTCCTCGCCGCTGTTGGCGGTCATCACCTGGGCCTGGGCTGTCGAAGGGTATGTTTTCAGCACCTGACAGATGGCCGCCACCATGGTGGGATCATCGTCGCAGACGGCCAGTCGTTGAATGGTCATCACACCGCCTCCTTTCAAACGGACTGGGGACATACGTCTTTCAATCCGCTTGTAATCGGTATTATACCACACCAAACGGCCGTTGGCATTTCTCTCTTTCTTTTTTGTTAACCATTTGATTTTTGTAGTTGACAAAACATTTTGCGCCCTTTATAATGCGGGTAGTACATTCATTGAAGGAGGCGTTCCCTTGACCAGCAAAATGACGATTCATGACTACACGCGCATCGCCCTCATGGCCGCACTCATCAGCATTTCCAGTTATATCGCCGTTCCTTTACCCTTTTCGCCGGTACCCGTTACCGCCCAGACCTTGGCGATTATGCTCTGCGGCATGTTGCTGACGGTACGGCAATCTTTTTACACCCTCTCCGTGTACCTGCTGCTGGGTACCATCGGCCTGCCGATTTTCGCCGGAGGAGGCTCTGGCTTGGGCATTATCATGGGGCCCACTGGTGGCTTTCTCTTCGGGTTTCTGTTAGCCGCTGTTTTCATCAGCCTCACCAAAGGTGACCAACCCAGCCTGTGGCGTTATGGGCTGGTGAACGCCATAGGCAGCCTGGTGGTGGTAAACCTGGCGGGAGTGCCCTGGCTGGCCTGGGCCACTGGCATGGACTTGCCTCAAGCCTTTGCCGTGGGCTTTATGCCTTTTCTCCCTGGCGCCATCATCAAGCTGGTGATCGCCACCCTGCTGGCCTGGAAGCTGGTGCCGCAACTGCGCTGGTTGCCCGCAAGTCAGTCCAGCCATTGATAGACCATCCCACAACCGGGACAGGGGAAACGTCCCCTTGTCTCGGTTGTTTGTTTTTCATGTTACTTTTTGGCGTATGTAGTTGGAAAGCCTGTCGATGAGGATGATCATGACAGCTACTCCCAGCAGCAACAGCCCTACCCGCTCCCAGTTTCGCCAGTTGATGTTCATGGTCAGGGCTGTGCCGATGCCCCCGGCACCAATGATGCCCAGCACTGTGGCGTTTCTGATGTTGGACTCCATCCGGTATAACAGCAGGCTGGTAAAATGGGGGAAGGTGTGGGGAAAGGCACCATGGCGGTATGCCTCAAACCGGGTGGCTCCCGTTACCAAAACACTCTCTTTCACATTGCCCTGCATGTTTTCCAGCACTTCACTGTACATTTTTGTCAGAACTCCCGTGGTGTAGATACTCAGGGCCAACGCCCCTGCCAGGGGCCCGGGACCAACGCCCCTGAAAAAAATGATGGCCATGATAATGGGCGGAAACGTGCGCATGATGTTGATCAACCCCTTCGTTACCAGCGAAATCGGCTTCGCCGGCGAAAGATTGCCGGCGGCAAAGTAGGAAAGCAGAATGGCAAGGAATCCCCCTGTGATCGTTGCAAATACGGCAATCAAAAAACTCTCAACAATGCCTTCCAGCAGCTTCGGATAATAAGAAAAGTCCACCTGCAGCATGCGCAAGACCATTTGCCTCCCCTGCCCATAGCCGACAGCCAGCCTTTCCAGGCTGATGTTGAGGCTGTTGATGATGCCCACCAGCATCACTGCCAAAAGAGCAGGGATGAGCACTGACTTGACTATCTGATGCTTTCTGTAGTGTTGAAGATTTTTGTAGGCCGGTGCATATTCCTTTAGAAACTTTCGCATCTGATAACTGAGAAGATCGATGAGAAGAATGGTGGCAAACAGCATCAGGATCATGGTTGCCAGGTTATCGTAGCGAAGATGGTTCAAGTCTCGCCACATCAATTGCCCAACTCCCCCTGCCCCCACCAGACCAAGAACCGTGGCACTTCTGATGTTGGTTTCTAAGACGATAAAAAACACAGACACTGCCATCCCCAGCATGTTGGGAAGCACGCAGTATCGAAGCACCTCCAGGGAACTGGCTCCCACCGATCGGGTGGAATTCAGTTGATTTTCGTTAATGGACTCGATATATTCCCGAAAAAGCTTCAGCGCCATTAAAAAGGCAATGATGGCAAGGGCCAGGGTGCCGGAAAACTTTCCAATGCTGAAGACAGAAACCAGGAGCGCCGCCCAGATCAAACTGGGAATGGTTCTGAAAAAGGCAAACACCCCATTGAGCATCTTGCTCACATACCGATTGGGGCTGATGTTTTCTGCAGTCAGCAATGAAACCGGAATGGCCAGCATCACCCCTGTCATCGATGACAGAATGGCAATTTCCAGGGTTTCCATGATTTTTTCAAAGACTTCTCCCATATAAGAGAAATTGGGATGCGCCATGCGTCGAAAAAGATCTGCCATGTCCGGAAGCCCGGCAACAATTCTTCCAAGGCTGAACTCCACCCCTACCCCCATGAAAAACAAAAGGATCATGGCGAAAACCAGCCCAAGGCATCGGTGACGATTCCGCTTACTCATATAGTCTTTTAAGGACATCATCTGTCAGGTCACCTGCTTTCCCGTCGTAAACCACCTTCCCCTTTTTCAGCCCCACAATTCTGGAGCAGTAGGCTTTTGCCAGCGCCACATCATGCAGGTTAATCAGAATAGTGATGTTCTTTTTGATATTGGCCCTTCGGAAGTATTCCATGATCAGGTGGGCCGTGGCTTGGTCCAGGCTGGCCACCGGCTCATCTGCCAGTATGACTTTGGGCCGCTGGCACAGGGTTTTGGCGATGGCTACCCGCTGCTTCTGGCCGCCGCTGAGGCGATCGGCCCGTTCATACATTTTTTCTTCCAGCGCCACATACGACAGGGCTTTTTTAGCTCTTGCGTAGTCTTCCTGGCTGAAAATCCTGAAAAGTGACTGAAGAGACGTCTTGTAGGAAAGTCTGCCTATGAGAACGTTATCGATGACGGTGGAGCGGTCAATCAAGTTGTAGTCCTGAAAGATAAAGCCCATTTCCCTTCTTACTTTTCTTAGAGACTGACCGTTGAGGGTCATCAGATCCCGCTCATCCAAATAAACTGTTCCCCTGGTTGGCCGTACCAGCAAATTCATGCACTTGAGCAGGGTGGACTTGCCACTTCCGCTGGAGCCAATAATCCCGACAAATTCCCCCGGTGCCACCGTCAGGCTCACATCGTCAAGGGCCAGTGTTTTGTTGTCATAAATCACCTGCAGGTTTTCCGCCTTTAGCATTACTCCCACTCCCGGTTCCGTCTCTTGATTGTGAATCCTGATTGCGCATCCTGCCTTTGTTAGTCCTGCGCCCTTAAGTCAATGTTCATGATTTCTGCTGTGGTTCTGATGACCTGATAATCTTCATCTGTTGCCGGAACAAACCCGTGCATATTAAACAGTTCCTGTAAAAGCGCTTTGCCCTCTTCATCTTCGGCAATGGCCAGAAGGGCCTGTTGAATCCGATCCCGCATCTCCTCTTCCATGGAGCCGCTCACCGTGACGCTGATATTGGGGATGTGATCTGTATAGCCCAGCAGCCTGGTTCGCTCCATTGCATCGGGAAAGTCCTGGCTGTAGCGTTCCCTGGCATCCACAAAGGTGACCGCCACGTCAATATCGCCGTTCAAAAGAAGCTGCAGTGATTTGTCATGGCCTCCGCTGTAAACATATTGCATGTCCCGCTCAAGATCAATGCCTTCGGTCACCAGAAAGGCTCCCGGGAACAAATACCCCGAGGTGGACGAAGGATCCACAAACCCGACGATTTTTCCCCGCACATCCTGGAAGCTGTTGATATCGCTTTCTTCCCCCACCAGAAACTGGGAGCGGTAAAAGGCCTCTCCGCTTCGATTCAGGGATGTGAGAATGACTTCCGCATCACTTTCCTGATGGGCCAGCACATAAGCCAGGGGCGGTATGAAACCGAAATCCACCTGCCCTGATCCCAAGCCTTCCACCACCCCCACGTAGTTGGTGGCTGTAAATCCTTTCACCTGCACTCCCAGGGCTTCTGAAAGCATCTCCGTCAAGGGCTCCACCGATTCAATGAGGGTATCTCCGTCTCTCATGGGAACAAATCCCATGGTGATCACTTCTTCTTTGGTTCCTCCGCAGGCTGATAAAACCAGCATGGCCATGATCACCAGTAACACCATTGTCATTTGCTTCATACCCTTCATATCCTTCACATCCTTCACAAACTCCAAGTGCTTTGCATTCTTTAAGCGCTTCATATGCTTTCCCTCCAGCTTCGTTTTATGAAATCAAACACGCCATTCTTACTGACGATATGCTAAGGGTACTAAATATGGCACCAATAATCAATACACAACGGGCACACTTCACTTTTTTATTTCATTTGTATGGGTACAATTATCCCCGCCATTGATTTGTTTTTTGCTCCCTGATTGATTTTTATACTTTCTTCATTTTTCCATCATAAAACCATCACATCTTCCCACTACAATGAACTTGTAGCATTAAAAAATCATTTAAGGAGATGTGATGAAATGAAAAAAATCTTAAAAGTGGCAGCTGTCAGTTTATTAGTGGTGGGACTCAGTGCTTCCATGGCCTTTGCAGACACCCCCGGCAGAGGTAATGCCAATGGTGCACAGCTTCGAGACATGACTGCTTCGGTGGAAGAACGTCTGGAGTTTAAGCTGGCCCGCATTGACGAGCTGGTGAATCTGGGACGATTGACTGAAACTGAAGCCGAAGAGTTCAAGGCCCTGATCAACGAGCGAATGAGTCTTTGTACCGGTGACGCTACCGGTGAGCGGATGCACGAACCAATGGGCGTTGGATTTGGCAGAACCAATGAAAAAGGATTTATGCAGGGTGCCGGGAACCAGTTCAGCCGATAGGTATGTGATTTCTACCTGCAAAAGAGGTAAAGAAAATGGAAAGAGGGACGGCCTGAGCCGTCCCTCTTTCCATTGGTTTTGCCAGTTTTTATTGTTGTTGCCAGTTTTATTTTTTCCTTTTCATGTGATGACTATTTCTAAACCATACTGACTTCCAGTTTGTGTTTTATCTTTTCCCATCCCGGGATGACAGCGTCGAGAAGCTGGTAAAACGCTGGACTATGATTGTGATATTTCAGGTGACACAGCTCATGCGTCACAACATAGTCAATGCATTCTTTGGGTGCTCTGATCAGGTCTGTATTGAGGGTTACAGTGCCCTTGTCTGAAAGACTGCCCCATCTTTTTTTCATTCGCTTAATGGATAGTTTTGGCTGGTCAAACTCGAGACCATTGAATTTCTGCCAACAGCGATCCATGCTTTCTACAAATTGAAGTTGTGCCTTTTCCAAATACCATTGGTTCAACAGCTTCTTGACAACATCTGGAGTCGGTTCGTTTCGGCAAGTGATGTGAAAGAAACCCCGGGACAATTTCACTGAGTTTTCCGTTCCTTCAGCTATTTTTAAGCGGTATTGCTTTCCTAGGTACAAGTGGGTCTCACCGTTCACATAACAGCGATCAGGCGTTTTGGGATTAAACTGTTTGAAATAGTTCAGCTGCCTGAGAATCCAGCGAGCCCGTTTGATGATTTTCTTTTCTATCAGTGTGATATCAGACCCCACGGGCACTTTAACGATAACCGCGCCGTCTGGATGCACAGCCATTTCCATGGTTTTTCTGTCACAGTACAACAGACTGTACTCAATGGTCTTTTGACCGTAAACAACCGCACCTTTGTTGTGATGGATGAATGTCCTCATCAGTGATAGCTCCTGTGCTTTGCCACCTGCAAGACCTTCCCGATGATGTCATCCATCTGATCAAGGGACAGTTGGATCCCTCTTGACCGCTTGATCTCATCATAGAGGTAATCGTCAATCTCATTAATCGCCTGCTTCTGTGCGTCTTCATCATCCCAAAAGTGAACCTTCTTGTGTTTTTCCAATATGCCATGAATCGCCATTGCCGTATCAGCCGCAGCTGATTCAAGGGCTTCTTCACTTAATTCATGTTTTTCAAGGAAAGGCTTAAGCACCCCGAAATAGGCCATGGCATCTTCATTGCCAGAAAGCTTATCCGGCATATCGTCACGCACCTTGCCGACCACCTTATTTCGGATATCCACCACTTGGTTCAGGTAGTCCAGATCGGATATCCGCTTCGCTCTGAAATCTTCAATCGCCTGCTGAATCAGTTTAGAGAACTTCTCGTAAAACGCAGGGTCTTCATCCATTCTTTCGGTAATGGCTTTCTTCGTGGCGTGGGCAATGGTATCAGCCTTCGAAGCCGTTCCTTTCTTTGTTTGGTAAACGCCTTGCTCCTCCTTGACCTGATTGAACATTTTGTCATCAAAGATATTCACCGGCTCATTCAGCTGAACCACTTCATTGGCTTGAATATGTGTATCCAGCAGCTTTTTAATTTTGGGCTCGTAATCCCGGTAATCAATTGCCTCTGCATACCGGAGCTTGACAGCCACTTTGAGTGACTGGAATTTCCGAAGGTCTGCCTTGTATCTGGACAACGTTTTATCATCGGTTTCGGCCAAAAACTTCTCAGAAGAGAGTGCGATGCCCAGGGTTTTACCAAACTCTGAAAGCCGGCCGTAAAACGATTCTCGAAGCTCATCATCTGCCAGCAACACTTCATAAGCTTCTTCATCATAGGAATGCTTAACTGTTTTGAACAGATCCCAAAGATCAGAATACCGGGTGGGTAGTTTTTCGATCTCACTGTTAATGGATGTCAAAGTGCCCACCAGATCGGATTCATCAAACCCTTCAAATGCGCTGTACATGGTAAGTGCCTTGTCCAGCTCACCCAGAACACTTGCATAGTCGACGATAAACCCGAACTCCTTCCCCTCATGAAGACGGTTGACCCGGGCAATTGCCTGAAGCAGCGTGTGCTCCCTTAAAACCCTGCACAAATAAAGCACCGCGTTTCGTGGCGCATCAAAGCCTGTGAGCAGCTTGTCAACCACAATGAGGATTTCAGGTTCACTGCCGTGTTTAAACTGGTTGATGAGCTGCTTGGTGTATTCTTCTTCACTGCCATAGCGTTTCATCATCTTTTGCCAGAATTTGACGACCTCGTCTGTTGCTTCATCATCGGTCTCTTCGTAGCCTTCTCGCATATCCGGCGGCGAGATCACCACATCAGAACTGACCATCCCAAGCTCATTAAGATACGCATCATACTTGAGGGCAGAAACTTTGTTCGGGGCCACCAGTTGAGCCTTGAAACCTGTTCCCTGCCAGTTGGAGCGAAAGTGCTCGCTGATGTCAAAAGCTCTCATGTAGATGACCTGATCGGCTTTGTTCAGCATTTCAGCCCGTGCGTATTTCCGTTTCAGGTCTGCCTGCTGCTCCTTGGTCAAACCCTGTGTGTGCCGCTCAAACCACACATCAACAGCAGTCTTATTCTGTGTCATCTCCACATGCCGCCCCTCATACAGAAGAGGAACCACTGCGCCATCTTCAACGGCCTGTGTGATGGAATAATGGGGCTCCACCAACTCACCGAATTTGCTGAAGTTGTTCTTTTCCTTCTTTAACAAAGGCGTGCCGGTGAATCCCAAATAACAGGCATGGGGAAACATCTGTCTCATCCGTGCTGAAAAAGACCCAAACTGGGTACGATGACTCTCATCCACCAAAATGAAAATGTCGGGTGATTCATCCTGATATTTCTTGACCGCATATGCCTTGTCAAACTTGTGAATCAGGGTCGTAATAATGCCCGACTTCTTTTCAGCAACCAGTTCCAGCAGGTTTCTGCCTGATGTTGCCCGGTTTGCTTCAAGACCACAGGCAGCAAAGGTGTTCCCCAGCTGCTTGTCCAGATCGTCACGGTCTGTCACAAGCACAATCCGCGGGTTCAAAATCTCGGGATCCAAGGCCAGGTTACGAGCCAGCATCACCATGGTCAGCGACTTTCCTGATCCCTGGGTGTGCCAGATAATCCCGCCTTTACGCGAGTTGGTGCTGTCAAAATGCTTCACCCGGTTCAGGGTAGACTTGATGACGAAATACTGCTGATAGCGGGCAATCTTTTTGATTCCCCCGTCAAACACCGTAAACTTCCACGCCAGTTCCAGGAGCCTTTCCGGTCGGCAAAGGGAAAACAGCGACTTATCCTGTTGGGTCACCAGCCTGTTACCGATAAACGCTTCCGGTTTAACATCAAAGGTGGCCGAAATGCTGGCGACAACCTCTTCTGAAAGTGGCTGGCTGACCAGTGCTGCCAGTTTTTCAAACCCACGCTCACCCTTGTCCATCTGAGGCTCTTTCCATCCCCCCCAGAATTTTGCAGCGGTTCCCGTTGTTGCATACATGGCGCTGTTCTTATTCAGAGCCAGCAGCAGCTGGGTGTAGATGAAGAGCTTTGGGATATAGTCATCATGCTGGTTTCTGATGGACTGGGAAACAGCCTGTTCCACTTCAACCTGCGGCGATTTACACTCAATCACACAAAAAGGAATACCGTTGACAAAAAGAACCATATCCGGCCGGGCGGTTTCTGTTGACCGCGAACGTTCAACTTTGTATTCCACCGTCACATGAAATTGGTTGCGATCAGGATTACGCCAGTCGATATAGTTCATATTGAAACTTTTTGAATCGCCCTCTATGGTTTGCTCCATGGCCGTGCCCAGGGTTATCAGATCATAAATGGCCTCGTTGGTCTTCAGCAGACCGTCGTATTTGATGTTTTTCAGCTTCTGGATCGCCGACTGCACATTCTCCTCACTGAAAAGATAGTCCCTGCCTTTGTAACGAATGCGGTTGATCTCTTTAAGCTGGCCTCTCAGAATATTCTCCAGTAACACATTGGAAAGTCGCCCCTGCCGCTCCGCTAAAACTTCTTTAGGGGAAAGATATACATATCCCATCGCAATCAGTAATTGAAGCGCCGGTATCTGACTTGTCAGTTTTTCGTTCGTCGCAAAATCACACATACTATTTTTTCACCTCCCAATAACCCCGTGTTCCGCCAATGCGATTGATCAAGCCATCTTCCCGTAATTGCTTTATGTTCTTTTCAACCGCTGTTGTACTAATGCCCAGTAATGTAGCCAGCTGAGCACCTGAAATCTTTGGATTAACTTTCATCTCAGCGAGAATCCGTTGTTTGGTACTACCCAACTGATTACCCAACTGATTACCCAACTGATTACCCAACATTTCGGAAGTCTGTGATTTCAACAGTTCAACGGCAACACCGCCGGAGTTTTCTTCAATGATGGGTTCCGGCAGTCCGGCCATTTTACAGGCATCGGTGATCTTTTCTATGCCACGCCCCCAAGAGTCAATATAGCCCACCCGATAGCACACCTCGGCAATAAGAGGGTTGCGGGGAATGGACCGGTGCACCTGAAAAAGCTTTTCAACACTTAATTCGAGGGGCAGGGTACCGGCGTTCCATAACGAAAGCCGATCATCCATGACCCGAAGCTGGGTCATGCTCCCCATGTAATTGCGATGTACCAGCGCATTGAGCAGCATTTCACGCAATGCCGGAACGGGATATTCCAGCTCTTCAATGCGGCGAAGCCCTTCAAAGCGTATCGGCTTAATTAAGAACTTTCGTTCCAGCTGTTCCATCACACTACGAAGAAGTTGGAAGAGGTTGCCCTCGCACACCTCCTGAAAACGCATATCCACCATATTGAGTCCAAATCGGCCAATTTTCACATAAGTGTAGGGGTAAAACCTGCCCGGATCTTTACCAAAAAGAACGATCGCTGCGTTGGTCAGGCCTTTTTCTGTGAGCAGATGGAGCTTTTTCAGCAGCTCTTTGGTGGAAAGACCGGAAATATCCGGCAGGCGACCGGCGGTTACCGCTTCTTTTTTGAACAGCTCTATGGTTGGGTTGTAAATGTCATCCAACGAGGCATTCTCCACAATCGCCCGATCCCAGGTCATGCCCATCTTTTTCAGCAAAAATTCCGTCAGCGCATGGCCTTTCATCTCCTGCTTCACTGAGCCGGAACGCCAGTAGTAGGAGCCACGCAGTGAAATGGGCACCGTCGAAGCCTCGACAATGACTTCCAGATAAGGTTTGTCGTCTTCTTCGAGTAAATTGATATGGGGCATTAACCCCAGCTGATCGCGAATCTTATTCGGCAAGTCTTCCACCAGTTTTTTGGCTTTCGGCAATCCCGTGACAGTTCCTGCATCATCCTTGCCGATGTAGATCCGCCCACCCTGTGCATTGGCAAATCCGCAAATCCATTTCAGGTAGTCGTCGTGCCAGGACTGCTTCCACTCGATGTTTTGGGATTCGCCTTTGACGAGTGCCGAGTGTTGGGTATTCAATACCGAGCTGCTCTTTGCTTTATCATTCATCGTTATCCCTCATCATTCGGCAAAGCCGTTGTTTAATCCACGTATAACACGAAATGGAACAGAATGGTGTCAATCAACCGTAACCCTCAATAAATAGCGCAAACTCCTCAGCAGGAATAATCGGCCCCAGTTCCTTCGCTTTATTACTGTCGATAATCGCTGTGTTCATCGCTTTCTTTATATCTTTTGAACTAATCCAGTCAGAATTCCAGATCGTTGAGCTTTCGCCTATAACTAGTTTACATAGTGGCTCTTCAAATGCAATATCACTAAATGCTGGCAGTGTAATCCGCTGCAACCAAATTTGAAGATAGCCTGTGTTAGGAATTTTCGTGAACTTTCGTTGAATTTTTTCGATTACGCTTCTTTTGTTCTGATCTTCCAGTAGATTAAGAAGCACGCTTAGTATTGCCGAGCAAACTGCATAGGTTCTAGGATTTCGGTATGCAATATCAACAACGATACTTATGATAGGTAGCGGCTCCGTAATTGGTATATTTACTCGCTTAATCCGATGGTAATAGTCCTGTAGCGCAACTGCTAAGCTCCCAGTGTTGGGATACTCCAATGAATGATCATGGATAATCAGCAAGTGTTTTTGAAAGCTCTTTTCGGTTTTTTTGCGGCTAAACCATGCGATCTTATCCGTTTTAATGGATGCTCTGATAACATCATTACTTGCTTGGGTTTTCGAAGGATTCAACTTCAAACCAAGTGAAATAGTGATTTCTGTCAGGAACTTAATAATTTCTTCACCCTCACGGGGATTATTGCAGAAAATACGGTAGTCATCGCGGTATCGGAGAATGAGATATTCGGTAATTCCTGCTGATTGTATTTTTTCGGACAATTTTAAATCAGCATAACCTAGAACCATTTCGGCAATGAAATCCATCAATGGGGATCCTTGCGGTATTCCATTCGTTTGTCCATGGCGCATGTCTTGAATGTGTTTGTCAATCTGATTGCCTATCAGGCTAAGGTTATTACGATTCTCTTTTTTCTTAGCCTCTGTTTTCGTGTGGAGAGCCCATGCGATTGAATGAGTATAGATAGATCCGTAACAGTCCGTAATATCCGTTTCAAACAGGTAATCATACTCCAACGCAAGTTCAATAGAGCGTTGCTCAACCTGGTGCCACCAATGCGAAACTTGCTCAGCGTTATCCTTCTCTTCGGATAGAGAAATCACAGGAATACTTAGGCACCGAATTTTGTCGTTTTGAGAAAACTTCTGAAATCTTTTGAAGATTAACATCCAATTGCTTTCTTCTGTGATCTGGCGAGCAAGGGACACATAAAGAACTGGATGGATGAGTTGAAAAGGGCGCCAAGCATACTTTCCATCCTTATTGTTTAAGATTGTATAGTTGACATCCTCGTAGTCCCGTGGACTCTTAATCAAATCACTGAGATTCTTACCTTCAAGTTCATTATTTACTTCTTGAATCAATTTCTCAAACACGAAATACGGTGGTAGATCAACACCACAATAAGTTTCCGCCTTCAACAGAAATTTACGAGCTTCCGAGGCAGTAAGATTTATAATAAATTTACGAGTCTTATCCATTGACATTTGGATCAATCCTTACTGTCGTTAGTTAATTGCTTTTCGCTGTGACAAAAAAGTATTGGTGTAAATGCGTGTCCATAAGCGGTCACTCATCAAATTTCATAACAATTTCCGGTTTAACCCGCCATTCGCCGGTGAGCACCTTCTGCATCAGCCCGAGCTTCTGGGTTTTGTACTTGTCTGCAAGCTGTTTCAGAAAATCGATTTCCTGTTGCGATACGTCCAGCGCTTCAGCAATGGCTTTTTGCTCATCTGATGATGGGCATGGAACCATTATTTTGAAAAAGTCCTTCTTGTTCAAATTGAGGAGCCCATCTGAACGGGCACCACTTGTGATATATCGCTTCAACTCTCGGGCGTGATAATCGGCAATGAAGTAGTGTTCGAAGAATTCGGAAACAACAATACTTGCTTTAGGCTTAAAGCTGATAAATACATTGGGGACGCAGATTTCGCCCTCTTTAAGCAGATATATGCACCCTTGTTGATAACGCTTTGAATTTCCCTTGTTATAAGAAAACTCACCCGCTTTAAGGTGTGTGTAATTTTTATGCTGAGAACCAGAGATATCTTTACCCCATTTATCGCGCTGAGACACAAAACCAATCCCAGCGGAAATGCTGTAAGGCGTTAGTTCTTTTTCGCCAACCTTACGTGATACTTCGGAAAAAATATCACCCAAGCGAACCATTGGCCAGCCATTTGCAACAATAGCCTCTTTTCCCATTATTCTTTGAATCCGATCCTTTAAACTGGCTTCCTTCGCCTGAATCAACCGTTCGGTTTTTTCGATAGCCTCATCCCAGGTGGTCAGCAAGTCAGCAATGGCCTTTTGCTCAGGAAGTGGAGGAAGCAGAACAGGGAATGCTTTCAGCTGAGATGAGTTAATGCTAGCCAAGTTTGTGCTTTGTTTTGAACAGCTGAGAAAGTATCTTTTCCCATATGAACTGCCTGTTTGAGCTGACAAAAAACTTGATATCAATTCATGATTATATGGCCGTACTGCAAATACATGATTTTGATGTAGGCAGTTTGGGATTTGACCTTCCCACACAGCTCCTCTTCCGAGTTTATCAAAATCGCCTCCCTCCGTTAGCAGAACGTCACCCTTTTCAAGCCTATAACGATTTACTTTATTCTTGTGAATATTAATGGTTTTTATTTCCGACAAATCCAAATAGCCATCTTGGACATTGGCTACTCGAAGATAAGGAAGTTCTATACACTCTTCTTTTGAATTTTGATTTTTAGCAATTCCTGTTTGTATAATTGCTACTTCCTCAAGGCGTTTTCTTTTCCAATCAGTTGGCAGCTTATTCTGTTTACTCATCGCCGAATCTCCTGGTAAATGTGATGTCTTCTTCTGGGGGAAGTTCTTCGGGTTTAATGCCTCGTTCACCCAGCATATTGCGGACGCTTGTATTGTTTTGAACATGCTCATTGGTAATCGGGTCCTCACCCTGCAGTTCGTTTTGCCGGACATTGTGATTGGTTATTTCTGTTGCCAGGTTTTTAGCGGCAAGGGTTACTGTGGGCAGAAAATCGGCAAGGGGGCGATTTGACGGCATGGTCAGTTTCTTTTTCATCTGGGCGGTGGTGTTTCCGCCAAAGAGGGCGGCATCTCCTTTGGAACGGATTCGACCAAACCCCTGATCATCCACGCCACGCTGGTAAAGATTGCGGGAGAGCTCGGTTTCTGACTCAGTGAGCTTTTGCCTTGCCTGAAGTCGCTCTTGAAGACGCAGCCGTTCTTCGATGAGCTCCTGCTTGCGGGTCTGCACCGCGAAATAGGTTTGGGCAAAGGCAATGGGTTCCTTGCGTGGGTCGCCGTTCTGGGCGATCAGGTAACAGGCGTATCGGGTGAGCATGATGTCTTCAATTGAACGCTCTGCACCGGAGCCTATGGAAACCATTTTGTTGACGTCAACAAAATGGTTTTGAACTGATGCTCCAACATTTTGTACTGAATCTTTGGCTTTCTCGATTACCTTTAGAAAATTTCGCCATTCGGTATAGCCCAAAAGCTCCTGCAAATCTCTTGCGTACCAAAACTCCGTTGTGCCATCTGGAATTTGCTGCACAATCGCATCGAAGGAGCCTGTGAGTTTTTTAATCGTATTCTTATCCATTATGCGCCCCCTCGGTTGAGTTGCTGTAATTTAACGGCCATCTGCTTGCGGACTTCTGCCAACTCTTTTTCAAGCTGGTCAATCTCCGCCTGTACCGCATCGATGTCGATTTCCTCTTCCTCTTCAAAGGTGTCCACATAACGGGGGATATTGAGGTTAAAGTCGTTTTCTTTGATCTCAGCGAACTCGGCCACATGGGCATACTTCTCTATTTCTGTGCGCTTCCTGCAGGTCTCCATGATCTTTCCGATATGCGCTTCTGAGAGGGTGTTCCTATTTTTACCGGAGATAAACTCTCGGCTGGCGTCGACAAAGAAGACGTTTTTGCAATCTTCACGGGTGCCGCCTTTTTCACGGGAGCGGTCAAAGACCAGAATCGCCACCGGAATGTTAGTGGTGGGGAACAGGTTGCCCGGCAGGCCAATCACGGCATCCAGCAGGTTTTCCTCGATCATTTTCTGGCGGATACGGCCTTCAGCTGCGCCCCGGAACAACACGCCATGGGGAACCACCACGGCAACCCGGCCCTGTTTTTCAAGGGCGGTTTCCACCATGTGGCTGATAAAGGCCCAGTCGCCTTTGCTCTTGGGCGGCACCCCACGCCAGAAGCGGTTATACTGATCGCTCTCGGCATTTTCGGCACCCCATTTGTCCAGAGAGAATGGCGGGTTGGCCACCACGCAGTTGAATTTCATCAACCGGTCATTTTCCACCAGCAGCGGGCTGTTTAGGGTGTCGCACCACTCCACTCGGGCGCTGTCAAAGCTGTGCAGGAACATGTTCATCCGGCAAAGCGCCCATGTGCTGCCGTTGGACTCCTGCCCGAAGAGGGCAAAGTTGCGGTCGCCCACTTCTTTGGCCGCCTGTATCAAAAGACCGCCCGATCCGCAGGCTGGGTCACAGATACGGTCCCCCGGTTTCGGGCCAGCCAGCTTTGCCACCAGCTCGGTTACCTTCAGCGGGGTAAAAAACTCTCCGGCCTTCTTTCCGGAATCGGAGGCAAAGCGCTCAATCAGGTAGATATAGGTATTACCGATCACATCTTCAGACACGAGGCTGGGCTTCATGCTGAGTTGTGGCTTGTTGAAGTCTTCCAGCAATGTTTTAAGCCGTTTGTTTCGATCCTTTGTCCGCCCCAGGTTGGCCTCGCTGTTGAAGTCGATATTGCGGAAGACCCCTTCGAGTTTACTCTTGTTGCTCTCCTCAATATGATCGAGTACAATATTGATCAGTTCACCGATGTTGGCAGCAGATCGGCGTTCGTAGAGGCTGTAATAGGTGGCGGGAAATTCATCCAGCACCGTTTCCTCACCGGTATCGTCATTCCTTTTGGTGAGCAACACCTGGGGGAGAACAAAACGCTCACGCTCCAGCTTGCGGCGAATTCGAGCATCGTCATCGCCATACTGCTGCTGATATTCTTCATAGTGATCCTGCCATACATCAGAGATGTATTTCAAAAACAGCATCACAAGGATGTAGTCTTTGTATTGCGCCGGATCAACAACACCCCGGAAGGTGTCACACGCCGCCCATGCCGCATTGTTGATGTCTTTCTGCTCAATCTTATTCATTTTTATCTCCCATTTCCTGTCGTTTTTTTGTTCGCCGGACTTTCCAGTGAGGGAACATCGGGTTTTCCAATGGAATGATTTTCATCCCCCTGGGAGAGACCATGTATTTCGGCTCCATTGGCATTCTTTGCAGCCTTCATTCGTGTTTTCCTTTGGCCATTTGCATGAGTATCGCGCTCACGTATTGTTCCCGTTTATCAGCCAACAGCTTCAGCAGGGTTTGTTCACGGGCTGACAGCTTCGCCAAGGCTGCAATGCTTTTCTGTTTTTCCAGTGTTGGCAGCGTCACTTCCATCTCTTCAATGGCCTGTTTACTGATCATCTTCTGAACTGTACCCTTGGCTCTGCTGGTCAAGTATATCTGTGCTTCCCGCTGGCTGATATACCAATTCAGATACTCAGGCAACACTTTATCCGGCATGGTTATTCTAATCCGCAATAACGGAGCGGCTATCACTGCTTTACCTGGATCTTCGTGTAGCATCGCCGAAGTAGTCACAAGGCCTCTCGATCTGAAAACAAGGTCATTCTTTCGGGCGATATGATGCTCTTTGACATCATCCAGCTCAATTTTGACCAGATCATTACAGCTGACTATATTGTCATCCTGAAGATCCTTCATTTGAATGACCGAAACCCTTCCATCCGCAGAGGCTTCCAGCCGAGATCTGAAGGAGTACCCCATCTGAACAGTAGCTATGTGTTTGATCGCTTTTTTCACAAGACACCTCAATTCATTTCGCAGTAACTCTATTTCTGTATATCGTAATGTATTAAGGACAAAAAGTCAAGCCTATTTTGCAGCATTGTCGTTTCTGTGATTTTATCCAACTACCGAGATCATCTTTTAACTTCTCACATTGCTCAAACACCGCAGATAACAGGGGTATTCTCAACGATTATCACTTCCTAAAATAGGCATGAAAAAAGCACCCGGTTAAAGGTGCCTTCAAGAGTGTCATGATCAATCCACTTTCTGTGTCGTTGACAATTGCAAATCTATGTTTCGTCCAGCATACATTATTCTTATGATTGCCACCGTACTTTCTTCTTCAATAACTGTGTAAAACACAAGGTAGTTATCAACTGGAAGAACTCTCAACCCCTTGCTGTGCCATGGTTCATCTTTGTATCGTTTATGTCGAAAGGGTAGTGTATCTAAGTCTTTAATTGCTTTCATGATTTTATTGACTTGATTTCTGGCAGTTTCTGGCACTAATAAGTCCATTGCAATATACCTGTAGACATTTACGAGATCCCACTCTGATTTTTCCGTATAAATGACTTTATAGCTCATGCCCGTATTCCTTCGTGATGCGCTCAGCTACCTTATCTGCAGGTACAACCCTGCCTGCCCGTAAATCATTAAACCCTTTTTCAATTTCTGTGTTAAACTCTTCCGTTGTTAAATCCCCGTACCCAAGGGGTTTATTGTTTGTCATTTTAACCTCAAAAGGCAGTCCGTTATGCAGAACAACCTGTCTTAAAAAAATGTTAACCGCATTTGACATGGGTATGCCCAGTTTGTTTAGTACCGCCTCTGCCTGATCTTTTATTTCCGGCTCAACGCGAGCAAAAATACTTGCGGTCTTAGCCATACATATCGCCTCCTTCTTGATATGTTCATTTTATCACTTTGTATTGCGGTATGCAATATATTCGCAAGCTGCAACACCAAAATCCCCCGTTCATCATACACCGGCTTTCCGCCATTTCCTCCTTAATGTTCTGAAAAATTAACTCTCGAATGCCTTCTTCATGCTTCATCGTCCTTTTTAAAGCACGGAAAGAGGGACGGCGTGAGCCGTCCCTCTTTCTGTTGCCTTCAGCAGCTTTCGGCAGGTTACTGCCTTAAGACACATATTTTGTTAAAGTGGCACGTACAGCACCCCGATGAGCCACCAGTTTTGCAAAGTATTCTTCCACCTTGCTGCCCAGTCCCACCTCATACAGATTCACACCGAAAATAGCCTTGTTGGAGAGAATGGGCTGCAGCTGTTGATGAAAATCGCCCTTGTCCCCCAGTTGAACCGATGCCACATGGGCTGTGACTTCTTCCAGCAGGGGGTCTGGGCTCAGCTCCATGGCATTGCCTTCATCATCCACTCCCATCAGGTATCGGCACCATCCCGCCAATACCAGGGGGATCATTTGAAGTGCTGTCACATCAAGATCGTTTCTTGATGCATAGGCTTTGATGGTTTCGCCAAAACGGATGGATAGTTTTTGCGAGGTGTCAGTGGCGATTCGTTGCGGGGTGTCAGGCATAAAGGGGTTGGGAAAACGTACCTGCAGCACTTCATCAATAAAGCTTTTGGGATTGACGATCTTCGGATCAACCACCACTGGCAAGCCTTCTTCATACCCGATTCTTTCCACCAGCCTTTTCAGCTCGGGATCTTTCATTTCCTCAGAGATGCGCGTGTGCCCCAACAGGCAGCCAAATATGGCAAGGGCTGTATGCAGGGGATTCAGGCAGGTGCATACTTTCATTTTTTCCACTTTATCGACGGTCTCCCGCTGTGTGAAAATAACGCCTGCTTCTTCCAGCTTGGGTCTTCCATTGGGAAAGGCATCTTCGATGATCAAATACTCCGGCTCTTCAGCATTGACAAAAGAGGATGCAAAGCTGTTTCTGGCGGTGACAATATCTTCCAGGTCTTCAAAGCCATCCTTCTTTAACATCGCTTTGATTTTAGGGTCTGGCCGGGGGGTGATTTTATCGATCATGGTCCATGGAAATGCCACAAGGGCTGGATTACTGATGTATTCTTCAAACCCTGCTTCCACAAGGCCGTTCTTCACCCACTGGGCGACGAAGGCGCTGATGGCGTGATAAAGTTTGGTGCCGTTATGGGAGCAGTTATCCATGCTCACCAGACTCACGGGTTGTTGTCCTTTTTCATAGCGCTGGTACAGGAGCGCTGCCACTTTTCCCAGATAGCTTTCCGGGCTTTTCGGGCCTTTTTGAAAGTCGTTGGCCACACTGGGCAGGTATTCCCCCTTGGCATCCTGTAAGCTGTATCCTTTTTCTGTAATGGTGAAGCTGACCATCTGCAGGCTTTCACTGGTGAAAATGGCTTTGAGCCGGTCCCAGATTTCTTCCTGCTGATCATCCATGTTCAGGGACTCCACAATACTCCCAATCACTGTTTTGTTAATGCTGCCATCTGCTTTTATGGTCACAAGGGCTGTTAGGTTGTCCCGGGGCTGGTAAAGTTTGTCGATGACTTCTCCGCCCACGACAATGATGCCCTTGTCGTCGGCTCCTTTGTTCAGCATGGTTTGCTGGGCATGTGCGATCAGTGCTCTAAAGATATTCCCTGCTCCAAAGTGAATCCACCCGGGATTTTTCGCCGTGTTTTTTCTCACTTGATCCCGATCAAACTGAGGCAGATCGAATCCCGCCGCTTCCCAAAGAGAAGTCTTTTTAAGTGTTTCTTCGTTTAATCTCATGTGTTCACCCCTTACTGTCTGTTTTTTTTGCAATCTGACTTTCCTTACAGTCCGGTTTTCTCCAGTGTTTCCCAAATTCCCGTGAGATACATGGCACCCAGGGCCCTGTCATACAAGCCATACCCCGGTTTTCCCCGCTCTCCCCAGATCATTCTGCCGTGATCCGGTCTCATGGGCCCGTCAAAACCCGCCTGATGATAGGCTTTTAAGATCTCCACCATATCCAAAGAACCATACTCCGAAGGGTGTGCTGCTTCTTCAAAGGAACGGGGTCCTGTGATTTTCACATTTCGCATATGGGCAAAGTGAATCCGCTTGCCAAACTTTTTGACCAGTCGAACCATGTCGTTATCTTTCGCAACACCAAGAGAACCACTGCAAAGGGTCAGGCCATTATAGGGGTTATCCACCAGGTTCAGCAGCCGTTCCAGATTCTCTTCCTTGGTGATGATTCTGGGTAGTCCAAAAATACACCATGGCGGATCATCGGGATGAATGGCCATTTTCACATCTGACGCCTCTGCCACAGGAATAATAGCCTTTAAAAAGTATGCCAGGTTTTCCCAAAGTTTTTCTTCATTCACTGTTTGATATTCTGCCAGCAGTGCCTTCATGGATTCCTTTGTGTAGCTGGAATCCCACCCCGGAAGGCTCAGCTCCCCCGTTGACGGGTCCATTTTTCCTGCCAGTTCCTCATCAAAAATTAAGGCAGTGGAACCATCGGGCAGCTGGTGCTCCAAATCTGTTCTTGTCCAGTCAAACACCGGCATGAAGTTATAACACACCACTTTGATGCCGGCTTCCCCCAGCCTTCTGATGGTTGTCTGGTAGTTTGCGATATACTGATCTCTCGTTGGTTTCCCCAGCTTAATATCTTCATGCACCGGCACACTTTCAATCACAGACAGCTTTAGCCCTGCAGCCTCCACTTTCTGCTTCAGCTCCATGATCTTTTCCAGCGGCCAGGCTTCGCCCACGGGAATATCGTAGATGGCCGAAACAACGCCTGCCATTTTGGGTATTTGCTTAATGTATTGAAGTGGAATGGGATCACTGTCCCCATACCACCGAAAGGTCATTTCCACAGTTATCAGCCCCTCATCATTCTATTTCAAAATCATTCTATTTCAAAGTAGTTAACCGCATTGTTGTAACAGACGTTCTTCACCAAGCGCTCCAGCGATTCCGAACAATTGGGGGCTTCTCCATCCACGACCCACTGCCCAATCATATTGCAGAGGATTCTTCTGAAATATTCATGCCTCGTATACGAAAGAAAGCTTCTTGAATCCGTCAGCATGCCCACAAATCTGCCCAGCAAGCCCAGATTGGCCAGGGAGGTCATTTGCCTGATCATCCCATCCTTTTGATCATTGAACCACCAACCGGAACCAAACTGAATTTTACCAGGAATCGTCCCCCCCTGGAAATTGCCAATCATGGTGCCTATGACATCATTATCCTTTGGGTTCAGGCAATAGAGGATTGTCTTTGGCAGCCGGTTCTCCCGATCCAAGGCATCCAGTATTTTCGACAGGGGCACTGCAATGCACTGGTCATTCATGGAGTCAAAGCCTGCATCTGCCCCAAGGAGGGTGAACATTCGCGAATTATTGTTTCTAAGCGCCCCTATGTGAAGCTGCATCACCCAATTGTATTCATGATACTTTCCTCCCAGATAATGGAGGGTCTGGGTTTTAAATTTCTGCACTTCTTCCGGACTCAGGTCTTCTTTTTGCAGCTTTTTTCGGAAGATCTTTTCGACTTCTTCTGGTGTGGTCTCCACATAAACCACTTCTTCCAGCGAGTGATCAGAAATTCGGCAGCCTGCTTCATGAAAATAATGAATCCGTTGATCCAGCGCACTTAGAAACTCATGATACGTTTCGATATTCATGTGACATGCTTCTGAAAGTGCCTGCAGCCACTGGGGAAAGGTGTCTTTCTCGATGCTCAGGCCTTTATCGGGCCTGAATGTGGGCAGCACCTTGGTGTGAAAAGTGCTGTCTTCTTTGATTGTGCGATGCTCCTCCAAAGAGTCCACGGGATCATCTGTGGTGCAGATGACTTTGACATTTGATTTTTCGATGAACCCTCTGGCCCGAAAATCGCTTTCCTTCAAGCGTTCGTTGCATCTGTGCCAGATGGCCTCTCCGGTTTTTTCACTGAGCACCTCATGAATACCGAAATAACGCTGCAGCTCCAGATGAGTCCAGTGAAACAGCGGGTTTCCCATGCACATGGAGACGGTTTTGGCCCAGGCCATCATTTTTTCAAAATCATCTGCCTGACCTGTGATGAATTTTTCGTCGATGCCATTGCTTCTCATGGCTCGCCATTTGTAATGATCACCCTTCAACCATAACGCCGTCATGTTGCTGTATGGCTTATTCTCACTGATTTCCCCTGGTGACAGATGGCAGTGATAATCGTAAATCGGCATTTCTTTGGCATATTCATGATAGAGCTGTCTTGCCACTTCGTTGGTGAGTAAAAAATCTTCGTCCATGAATGTTTTCAATTCCATCACCTTCAGGTTTAGTCTATTGATACGGTATACACATGATCGTTGTTCAGCGGGCAGGGTTTTCCGTTGATGGTCAGACTTCTTGTCTCACCCTTGGGCAGGTACAGCCTGACTTCCTGATAAGGCAGCTGATAGGTGCCTTCTTTCCGCAGTTCCACATGAATCGCTTCGCTGGAGGAAATCATGCGCACCTTTACCAGGGCATGGATATGATCGAGATAGTCATTGCTGATGCCGTCGTCTTCATACAGCTCATAGACACGCTCCCCATTTTCCCGGTGGGGGAACAAATGGAATCCCCGCTCATCCTTCTCTTTTGTTGCAAAATGAACCGTTGCCTCGTTGGTGGGAATAACCGCACCCGCTTTTACCAGCAGGGGGGTGTAATCCAGGGGGGCGGGAATCGTCACTTTTTGGCCGCCTTCATACCAGAATCCGGTGTGATAGTCGTACCAGCCTTCCTGGTTTCTGGGTAAGTATACCTGTCTCTCAAAGACGCCTTTTTCAACCACTGAAGCCACCAGCAGATCTTGACCCAGCATAAAGTCGTCATTTTCTTCAAAGGTGTTGGCATCTTCTTCAAAATCATAGAAGGTGGGTCTGACCATGGGCTCGTAGTGTTTCCATGAGCGATACAGCAGGTTGTAAAGATAGGGGGTGATTTTCGTTCTGAACTTAATCAAATTTCGAATGTAGTGGGTCACTGAGGGGTACATCCAGGGTTCGTTCACCGTGGCGTCATCATTCCAGGAATGAATGGTGAACCTGGGATGAAAGATGCCATTTTGCACCCATCTGACGAAAAGCTCCGGCTCTGGTGCCGGCCCTGCAAAGCCGCCCACATCGTGGCCAATGTTGTAAATGCCTGACAGGCTCAGTCCGATGCCCATTTTAATGTTGTACTTCAGCGTTTTCCAGCTGGTTCGGTTATCCCCCGACCAGGTTTGAACGTATCGCTGCATTCCCGGGCAGCCGGACCGGGAAATCAAATAAGGTCTCAGCGCAGGCGCATACTCCTTTTGGGCTTCATAGGAGGCTTTCATCATGAGCAGAGGCTGCAGGGGTCTGATTTGAGAGATGTTGATTTCTTTTCCAAATCCATGGGCTTTGGCATCTGCTTCCCAGACTTCGTATTCGTTGTTGTCGTTCCAGGTGGAATCGATGCCGTATTCCAGCAGCTTTTCTGTGACCTGCTGTTTCCACCAGTCATAGGATTGTGGGTTTGTAAAATCAACATACGCTCCCAGCTCATCCCAGAACTGCACAATTTCGGGTTCTTTTCCTTCCTGATCCCGCACAAACATGTGATTGTTTTTCAGTGTTTCAAACATGGGGTGATCCACCAAGAGGGCCGGTTTTATATTGGCACACAGCCGTATGCCTTTTTCATGGAAATTATCTGCCATTTTTTGGGGTGTGGGCACTTTGTCATAGTTCCAGTTGAAAACATACCGTTTGGCACCAATGGAGGTGTACCCTGAAGACAGCTGAAAGGAATCACAGGGAATATCATGCTTTTCGCAGTCTTCAATGAACTGCTGCAGCTGCTCCTGGGCATTGGGGGCATCGGTATACGACATGGTGGAACCAGAATAGCCAATGCTCCACTTGGGAAAAAAGCTGGTTTTCCCTGTCAGCCATGAAAATGTTTCGGTCACTGCTTTTAACTGGGGTCCCAGAATCACGTAGTAGTCCAAGTCGCCGTCTTCTGCCTGATAATAGCGGTAATAACCGTGATAGTTGTCCAGCTCATTGCCCATGTCAAAAATGGCGGTGGATAAGTTATCATAGAACAGGCCGAAAGAAATCCCGGTTTCCGTGTTTCGGGTGATGTAGAAGGGAATGTGCTTGTAGAGTGGGTCTGTCAGTTCTGCATCGTATCCCATGGGGTCAACGCTCATCATTCGATACCGCCTGCCGTGCCGGTCATTGCCGCCACACTTTTCACCCAGGCCAAAATACTGCTCATTCAGGTTGCGGGCCAGGTAATGGCAGGGGCCTTTCCCAAGGGAATGGTTCAGGTTGTATGCCTGTGTTCTTCTGTCTTTCGCAAACTCAATGTCGCCGCCTTCCAGCCTGGCATACCAGGTTGCCTTCATGCCGTTTAAGTCAAATACCACCTTCAGCTTCGCCGTGGTGATGGTGTACTGATCATCTGTCAGCTCATGGGTGAAAGCCGGAAGTGAAAAGGGGGAAAGATCAAGTCTGTCCCGGCCTTCTTTGGCGATGTCGTCCATCCCCGGTGCCACCAGCCAGCTTTTGTCCAGTGACAGCTCTTTTTCGATGAGCATGACGCGAATGATGTTTTCTTCCAGCACAAACACCTTCACAAAGGTCTCTTCATGGTTCAGCTGAAACGTCAACACATTGTTTTCTTCCTTCACCAAGTGAAAAGGATATTTCCTGAGTATCATTTCCGCACTCCTCACATCGTTAGATTAAGCCAAACAGCCTGGGCAAAAACAAACTGATTGCCGGTATATAGGTCACCAACAGCAGGACTGCCACCAGCGCTGCAAAGAAAGGCAGCAAGGGTTTAATCACCTTTTCAATGGGAATTTCAGCCACGCTGCATCCGACAAACAAGACACTGCCCACAGGGGGTGTCATGATCCCGATACACAGATTGAATACCAGGATAATCCCAAAATGAACCGGATGTAATCCAATTTGAGTGGCAATGGGCAAAAAGATGGGCGTAAAAATAAGAATTGCCGGGGTTAAATCCATAAATGTGCCTACAATCAGCAGGGTAATGTTCATGATGAGCAAAATAATAATCGGGTTTTCTGATATGGACATGATCGCCTGGCTGATGGCCTGGGGGATGCCTGTATAAGCCATCACCCATGACATGGCTGAAGAGGCCGACACCAAAAACATAATCACACCTGTGGTCACACCCGTTTTCAGCAAAATGTCACGCATGTCCTGCCAATTGATGCTCTTATAGATGAGGGATAAGCCAAGGGTATAGACGACGGCAACCCCTGCCCCTTCAGTGGCGGTAAAAACACCAAAGACAATACCGCCAATCACAATGACAATCAGCATCAGGCTGGGGATCGCTTTCAAAAATATTTTAAACCCTTCTGCAAAGGTCACTTTGGCAGAAACCGGATATTTATTCTTTTTAGCATAAATATAGGCGACCACCATGGTTGCCAGTCCCATTAAGAATCCTGGTATGTACCCCGCAATAAACAGGGCAGAAATGGAAACGCCGCCAGCCACCAAAGAATATAGGATCAGACTGCCGCTGGGTGGAATCAGCATGCCCGTTGGCGATGATGCAATGTTTACCGCCGCTGAAAAGGGCACGTCATAGCCTTCACTTTTTTGAATGGGAATCATGGTGCCGCCAATAGCCGCTGCAGACGCCACTGCAGACCCGGACAGCGACCCAAAGAGCATGTTTCCAAGAACATTCGCTTGGGCCAGGGAGCCTGGCAACCGGCCACCGATCACCTGTGCAAAATTAACCAGTCGCCTGGCAATGCCGCCGTTGTTCATAATATTGCCAGAAAGGATAAACAGGGGCACCGCCAGTAATGAAAAGCTGTCAATTCCTGTCACCATTTTTTGCGCCGCCGTAAACAGGACAATATCCAGCGGAATGGCCGTGAGTGCTGTAATGAGGGTCGAAATAACAATACTGATGGAGATGGGAATACCAATGCCAAGTTGAATGATAAATGTGATAAAGAGTACCAATGCTGCCTGTAAGGCTACCTCCATTTTGCTCCACTCCTTTAAATTCGATGAAAATGACGCCTCTTCAAAAAAGCCCACCAAGCCTGCTGGTCACTAACCGGCCATTTCAACATCCTCTTTGATGTTCATTAACTGATAAATGGATATGATGATCCCAGAAAAAGGAGCAATCATATAGATGAGGCCCCTGGAGATGCCTAAAATGGGCGTCTTAATGGTCATCACTCCTGATGCCAGCTGGTATCCTCCCCGGATTAACACCAGGATTGCAAAGCACAAAATCACCACATCGATAAACACATAAATGAACTTTCTTTTAAGGCCGGCAGTTTTTTCCTTGAAGAACACCAAAGCCATGTGCTGTCTTGTTCCAAATGCATAGGCGGCCCCGAAAAAGGATGACCAGATTAGAATGATTCTAACCAGCTCTTCTGTGAAGGCGCTTGGGTTATTGAGTACATACCTGGTAAACACCTGCCAGATGACAAGAATCGTCATCACGATGAGCATGAAGGCCGTCAGGTAAGACAGCACGGTATTCATACCGCTTTTGAACTTGTGCATTCTTTTACCTCCCATTCCAAATGATCTGAACCTCTTGTGGCTCTCCCCCCGGCAACAGACTGCCGCCGGGGGTTTTTCAGCCCCTACTTGCTGTGGGTATTGGTGATGCTTCCCCATCGTTCTCTTAAATAATGGGCGGCCATTTTAGGCTGCCGCTGTCTGGTGAACACGCCTTTTTTATTCCCGTCAATCCTGACAAGATCCTGTCCCGTCATAAAGTCTGCAAAGTTCCACACATGCTCTCCAATGACAAAGGGAAGTTGATCAAACACTTCGTGGTATGCCTTTAAAAACTGTACCTGAAATTCTTCACTGAACATAATGGCCGGCTCCTTATGGAGTCCTGCGATGGTATCCACCCCGTACTCAGACAAGAGAATCGGTTTTTTCTCAGCTTCATGGCACTCTTGCAGCCATTGCTTCAGACGCCGTTTTCCAGCGTCAATGTCGCCTCTTTCAGAGTACCAGCCAAAGTACAGGTTGAGTCCAATCACGTCAAAATACTTGGAGACCTTGCATTTTCCAGGTTCAATCAACATCAAGTTCACATTGAGAAGGGGTCTGTCATCCATTTTTCGCGCTGCTTCTGCCAGCTCTTTAAAGTATGCTTCTGCCCTTGGCTCCATCACAGAGGCCTCATTGGCCAGGGACCACATCACCACCGACGGATGGTTTTTGTCTCTGGCAATCATCTCTCTGGTGAGTCGAATATGCTCTTTTAAGGTCTCATCATTGATCTTTTCATCCGTAAAGACGCCATCCAGCTCACCAATGGCCGGAACAGCCTGTCCCAGCATGCCAACAGCCGGCACTTCATCAATGACCACGATGCCATATCGATCCGCCAGATCCAGCACTTCTTCCGCATAAGGGTAGTGGGAGGTTCTAAAGGAGTTGGCATGAATCCACTTCAGTAAGTTGAAGTCCCTGATGTTCATGGCATCATCCAGCCCTTTGCCTTTCACATCCATGTCTTCATGCTTGCCAAAGCCCTTGAAGTAGAAGGGTTCTCCATTGATCAGGAACTGACCGTTTTCGATCTGCACCTTTCGGATGCCAATGTTTAAGCTGTATTCATCCAGCGTGTGTTCCTTTGAAACAAGCTTTGCCACAAATTTATACAGGTAGGCATTTTGAGGCTGCCATAAGGTCACCCTGTCAATTTGAAGGCTGCCCTTTTCGCCTGCTGCCGCCCCTACCAGCTGGTTTTCTTCATCATATACTTCTATTTTGACCGTTACCGCTTCTCTGCTTTCTTCATCCGGCTGGTTCATGACCACCTGGTAGCTGATGATCCCCTGATCGCCTTCATAGTCTGTCTGAACAGTGATATCTTCCATATAAGTCCGCGGTGTTGTGTAGAGATAAACGGGTCTGTGAATGCCGCTGTAATTAAAAAAGTCATGCTGCTGCTTCAGCTTCTTCTTCCTGTTGCCGTCGGCATCTTCCACGTAATAAGCTTCTCCAGGAGGTAAGGTTTGCCAGGTGAGTTCATTGTTAACACCAATCACAATGTGGTTTTCTTCGCCAAATTGAATGGCTTCATTAATAGTGCTTTCAAAGGGCAAAAATCCACCGGTGTATTCCTTCACCAAAACACCATTCACCCATATCTTGGAATGATGGCTGGCACTTCCCACCCTGATCATCACGTTTTCAGTTTCCCACTGTTTTGGAATAACCACTTTTCTCTCGTACCAGACATCGCCCACAAAATCTCTCAACGCTGCATCAACTGCAATATCATTGTAGCTGGCTGGTACCGGCATCAGGTCATATTCCTTTAATCCCTTCAAGTACCACTGATTTACATAGCCTTCTTCCTTGTAATCCGCTTTAAAATTCCAAATGCCCGATAAGCTGATGAGGTTTCTTGAACTTGTTAATTGAGGATACAGCATGTCCTATCACTCCCATGGATTCCATTATGTCATCTTGCATGTGTTTTTTTCAGTAAAAGTCCCAGCTCAAAGCTGAAGTGCTTTGAGCCAGGACTTTTTCAACCGTACTGACGCTTCCCGACAAAGCGACCGCAAGCAGCTGTTGAAGCTTGTGAAGCTTTTGGAGCTTTTGGAGCTTGTGGAGCTGGCGGGGATAGTGATGGTTACTCCAATGCCTTGAAGCTGTCCAGCAGAGTTCTCACTTCAGGATACTGGGCACCGTAATCGTCCAGCATCGATGCCACGGCATCACGGAATGGGCCTTTTTCAACTTCATGGAAGGTGACTCCCATTTCTTCTGTGGCTTCTTTGACAGCTTCGGCAATGGCCTCGTCCCATAGCGGCTTATGAAACTCAGTGGATTCAACTGCCGCTTCTTCAATAATGGCTCTTTGAGCATCTGTCAGGCTGTCCCATACTCTGGCGCTGACCACAAGAATATCAGGAATCATGGTGTGTTCATCATAAGAGAAATGTTTGGAAACCTCTCCATGCTTGCCATTGGTTAATGCGGTTTCATTACTTTCTGCTCCATCAATAATGCCGGACTGCAGTGAGGTGTACACATCTCCATAGGGCATGCCCACCGGTGTGCCGCCAAGGGCCTGCATCATGTCAGTCTGGGATTGAAAGCCCATGACACGAATTTTAACGCCTCTTAAATCATCCGGATGCAGAATTGGCTTGTCAACCGTGTAGAAAGAACGCGCACCGGAGGTGTAGTAGGTTAACCCCACAAACCCTTTGTCATGGGTGCTTTGATAGAGCTCTTGAACGGCGTCGGATTCCATGGAGGTGAAGAAATGATTTTCATCAGCGAATACATAGGGCAGGGTAAAGGCATTATACCCATCTGCGTAGGGTGTCAGGGCAGCAGCCGAAACCTTTGTCATGGCGACGCCACCTGCCTGCAGCTGCTCTAAAACCTGTTCTTCAGAGCCCAGCTGTGCGTTGGGGTAAATATCCACTTTCATGTTGCCCTGTGATTTTTCTTCAACCAGTCGGCCAAACTCAGCCAATGCCAAATGAACGGTGTGCTGTTCATTCAGGTTATGGGCCAATCGAAGGGTTACCTCTTCGCCAATTGATTCACTGGCTTGTTCATTTGCAGCAGGACTTGCAGCAGGACTTGGGGCAGGTTCACTGGTACCTGTGCCACATCCTGTCAACAGCATCATGATTAATGAAACCGTTATCCCAACACTCAACATTTTTTTCATACTGCTCCTCCTTTGTGATTGACTCTTTTATTTGAAATCTTAACGTTTTCCTTGGAGCATGCCGCCATGGCACTCATTCATCTAAGGAAAAGATTAAGAAATCATTCGCCTGAAACGTCAAAATACCATACTACCATGTAAGTTCCATCCCATTCCAAACGTCCCTTAGGGGTTCAGGGTGGCTACTTGAAATATTCGGGATACTTTCTTTTTAGCTCCATTTTTTCGATATTAAGCTTTTTCAAGTGCCTGCTCATGATCTCCAATGCCATTTGGGTATCTTTGGTTCTGATGGCCTCAATGATTCCCTGATGCTGTTCAATGGTTTGTTCCCAGTTGATATTGGCAATAAAGCTTAACACTCTTATGCGCTTATATTGGCTGTTGACCTGATCAATGACCGACCAGGTTCTCATTTTGTTGCATTCCTGAAAAATGGTTTTATGAAAAGCTTCGTCTACTTCAAGAAACTCAGCGTAGGCCTTTTTTTCAATTTTGTTTTTTTGAGAAGCCACATTTTGCTCAAGTAAAAACAACGCATCTTCAGAGAACTCATTGGTTGCCAGCTCGATGACTGACTTCTCCAGGCTTTCTCGAATAAACCTGGCCTCTTCAACCTCATTTAAATCGATGTAGGAAATATAGGTGCCTCGTTGAGGCAATATGTGCACCAAGTCTTCTTTTGACAGTTTGATAAAGGCTTCTCTCACAGGAGTTCTGCTGACTTGAAGCAGCTCAGAAATTTCGTTCTCACTGATTCGCTCACCTGGCTTCACATTCAATGCCACAATGTTTTTCTTGAGCACCTCGTACACATGGTCACTCACCGAGTTGCCATTTCTTGGCTGTTCAATTTTCCACGCCACTTTTCATCACTCCGTTTTCCTGCAGCCAGATAAAAGATTAACTGCCACCATGCTACCATGGCAGTTTAGCCTTTGTCAATATGATTTATGCGCCTGAATTTTTCCATGAAAAGCAACCGCCTTTCTCAACAGGCTTTCTCCATCTGCTGCGACGATTTCGTAAAACCGCTCTCTTTTGACTGCGTCATCCCTTTAAAAGCACCTTATTGGCTGATTTTTCGTTTTTTTCAGACATCCTTTCGGCATTGTTTTAGGGGTGCCACGATGGTAAAAAAAGACACCCATGCAACTTTTACGCCCCACCAGTGGCGATTTTTTTGATGTTTTATTTACATAAGAAGCTTTATACGACCAATGTATTTTTTCAGAATTTTTCATATGCTGAACACATCATTAAGCTTTCATGGAAAATTAAAGGAGGATGAAGATGAGAAAAGCATTTATTTCACCAGGCAAGTACGTGCAGGGAGAAGGCGAATTGTTGAATCTGGGATACTTTGTCAAGACATTTGGAAGCACTGCCCTGCTCATCGCTCATGAGGATGATGTGAATCGTGTTCAGGAACAGCTGGATGCCACAAAGGCGACCTATGGCATTCAGTTTGTTCAGAGCAACTTTGGCGGCGAATGCTCCCGGGAAGAAGTCACACGGCTTCAGGCCCTGGCGGCGGAAAGCAACTGTGACTGCACCATTGGTTTAGGCGGCGGTAAAGCCATTGATACGGCCAAGTGCGTTGCCCAGGGCGGGCCGCTGATTATTTGCCCCACCATCGCAGCAACCGATGCCCCCACCAGCCACTCTGCTGTCTTATATACACCCGAAGGCGCTTTTGATGACTATGCCTATTTTTCCCAAAGCCCCAGCGTGGTGCTGGTGGATACCAAAGTGATTGCCCAGGCACCCACCCGTTTTTTGGTGTCTGGCATGGGCGACTCCCTCTCCACTTATTTTGAAGCCCGAGCCACCCGCAGCTCCTATTCCCCTGTGAACGCAGGGCTGCCTTGCGGCTACCGGGAAGGTCACTGCCCGCCAGCCAGAGGCACCAACACCGCCTTTGCACTGGCGAAGCTTTGCTACCAAACCCTTTTGGCTGACGGCGTCAAGGCAAAGCTCTCCTGCGATCTTAGCCAGGTAACCCCTGCACTGGAAAACATCGTCGAAGCCAACTCCCTTCTTTCCGGTCTCGGCTTTGAAAGCGGCGGACTGGCAGCGGCTCATGCCATTCACGACGGCCTCACCATTTTCGAAGGCACCCACCAGTATTATCATGGCGAAAAAGTGGCCTTCGGTACACTGGTTCAACTGGTGCTTGAGAATGCCCCGGCAGAAGAGCTGGAAGAAGTGCTGGATTTCTGCCTGTCAGTTGGTCTTCCTGTCTGCCTGGCAGATATTGGCGTGATTGCGCCTTCAGAGGATGAACTTTATCAGGCAGCCGAAAAAGCGTGTATTCCTGAAGAATCCATCCACGCCATGCCTTTTCCTGTCACAGTGGAAAACGTTGTCGCTGCCATTAAAACAGCCGATGCCCTTGGCGCACAATGGAAATCCACCTGGCACCACCACTAAAAACGCTTTCGCTGGCAGCCAGTGGGGTTCTTTTTAACCAGCACTGGCTGCCCTTGTCGTATGCTTGATTTTATCTTGACGAGATAGGAGAACTGATATGAAAAAAATCATGAATCAGCCGGAAAACGTTGTTTATGAAATGTGTAAAGGCATCGTCATGGCTCATCCCCAGCTTCGTTTCATTGAAAAATACAAAATCATTCAAAAAAATCACATTGACCAGGACAAAGTGACCCTGATCAGCGGCGGCGGCAGCGGTCATGAGCCTGCCCATGCCGGTTTTATTGGCAGCGGACTCATTGATACCGCCGTTTGTGGAGACGTTTTTGCGTCTCCCTCTCAGGTGCAGGTGTACCAGGCAATCAAAGCCTCCGCTTCCAGAAAAGGCACCCTGCTGATTATCAAAAACTACAGCGGCGATATCATGAACTTTAAAAATGCCGCTCATCTGGCGGCTGAAGACGGCATTGAAGTGGATTTTGTGAAGGTGGATGATGATATTGCTGTGCAGGATTCACTGTATACCGTGGGCCGCAGAGGAGTGGCCGGTACGGTTCTTGTCCATAAGGCTGCCGGTGCCATGGCGCGAAAAGGCGCCAGTCTTCAGGAGGTTAAGCGGGTTGCTCAAAAAGCCGTGGATCATGTGAAAAGCCTGGGCTTCGCCTTCAGCTCCTGTACAGTGCCTGCCAAGGGAACACCCACCTTTGAGATTGGTGATGATGAGATGGAATACGGTGTTGGCATTCATGGTGAGCCCGGTATCCAACGGGAGGCCATGATCTCCGCCGATGAGCTGGCTTCCAGAATGGTGCCCGCACTCCTTGAGTCCCTGAAAATCACCACCGGAGAAGTGGTGGTCTTAATCAATGGCTTCGGCAGCACCCCCCTGCAGGAGCTGTATCTGTTCAATCATTCCGTCTGCAGGCTGCTGACAGCGTCAGGCGTCACTGTTCACCGAACCTTCGTGGGTAACTTTATGACCAGTATTGATATGCTGGGTGCCTCCATTTCCATTATGAAGCTGGATGTCGAGCTGAAGGAGCTGCTGGACGCCCCCTGCGAAAGCCCGGCTTTACAGATTTCAGGCCCCCCGTCGCCCATGGATCTTTCACCTTTGATGGTTCTTGAAAAGCAGGCGTCTTCCTCCCTTCAGGAACCTGCGGCGCTTCCTCAGCTTGATGCTCATCTTCATCACCAGCTGATTTCGCTGGCAAATATCCAGCATATGGTGCAGGTGATGGGCGACTGCATCATTCGCAATGAAGTCCCCTTCTGCCAGCTGGATGCCCATGCCGGCGATGGTGATTTTGGCATGAGTGTGGCCAAAGGCTTTAAGCAGTTGCAACAGGAGTGGCCCCAGTTATTGATGGCATCTCATACCATCGGCGATTTTCTGGATGCCTGCTCACTGATTATCATGGAGCATTGCGGCGGCGCTTCAGGTCCCCTCTGGGGTGCTGCCTTCAGAGGAGCCGCCCGTTCTGCCGGCAATGAGAAATCCCTGACCCTGGAGGCCTTCACGTCGATGATGGCGGCAGCCGCCGAAGCCATCCAGGCCACCGGGGAGCGCTCCTTTGGCCGCGGTGCAGTGGTGGGCGATAAGACGATGATTGACGCCCTGGTACCTGCCGTCAACGCTTTGAAAGACAGTGGGAAAGAAGCCGACACCCTTCTGGAAGCCTTGAAAAAATCAGCGGCTGCAGCCGTTCAGGGGGCAGAAAGCACCAAAGAAATCGCCGCCAAAATGGGCAGGGCCGGTACTGTGGGCGACCGCAGCCTTGGTCATCCCGATGCCGGTGCCTTTGCCCTGGGCGTGATTTTTACAGAAGTTGCCGCCAGCATGAAAGCTTAAAGGACCGATTTTGCTTCAGGCTTCTTCAGCGCTGGGCCACATGGTTAGCCTGAATACGGCGGGGGTCACCCCTGTTTCACGCTTAAACACCTTGATGAAGTAACTGGCATCTTCAAATCCGCAGGCTCCGGCAATTTCACCGATGGTGCTGCGAGAGTTCAGCAGAAGCACCTTCGCTTTGTTCACACGCACATGGCACACATATTGGGGAACGCTTTTTCCCATCTGCTTGCAAAAGAGGCGGCTGAAATAGCTTTCAGAAATATTGCAGCGGTGTGCCAGTGCGTTGACGGTGCATTTTTTATCGTAATGCTGCTCAATATATGCCAGTGCCGGTTTAATCAAATCTTCTGTCGGGCTTGCCGGCAGCGGTTTATCAGAAGCCGCCATTTCATTGATCACCGTCAGCTCCTTCATCAGCTGCTCTCCGGGGCTTTTCACCATGTACTGACAAATGGTTTCAATGATCTTTGCGGTGGCCACCACTTTTTCATAGGTCATTACCGGCAACCGCTGGTAGGCTTCCTGCATTACTTTGGACTGGCTGAAAACCCTGTTCAGATCCGTCATTTTATAGACCGGCTCTACCACGTGGCTTTCAGCATTATTTTCAAGGCGAACCTGCCCCGCCATCACCGCCCCCAGGTACAGCTCGTTGATAATGATGGGCACCGCAACATCCACAATATTGGCGTGGCACAGATACAAAAAAGCTTCCTTCGACCTTGCCGCCTCAACGCCGCCAAAGGAATCGCATTTTTCACAACGGTCGCCATAGTCAGGGGAATCTCTCAGCATACGGCAAAAATCATTGCAGCCACTATGCCGGGTTAATGGCATGCCCTTGTAGTCAACGGTGATCACTGCCAAGCCCGTTGAAGTGGCCAGGTAATCCTGAAATCGTTGAAAGTCAGCATGCTTCAAAGTACCGTGCAAGGTTTCCCATGCCTCGTTCATTTCTCCACCTCCACTGGTGCTGCTGGTGCTTTTTCCCAGGGTATTTTACTACCATCCTACTCTATTCATTTGTGAATGTCCATCCTCTACACATATGTCAGCAGAAAAGCGGGCCCCTGATTTGCGCAGAAAGAGGGACGGCATGAGCCGTCCCTCTGAGGTTGAAGACAAAGGGCTTTGGCCCGGCCAGCTGACTCCAATCTTGTGTGTTTTTAGTCGAAAGTCTCGAAAACAGCGCCTGAACTCGCTGCGCTCAAACAGCAGGCGCTGGCGGTTTTCTCATCTTTTCGAAAAAACACTGACAAGATTTCCAAGGCTGTCCTTTACCAAATCCCTTGTCTTCATCTTATTTTGTCTATAGTCTGAGAGGGACGGCCTGAGCCGTCCCTCTTTCTTGTGCAGTTACCAGCTTCTATTGCAGTTGCCAGTTTTTATTGCTTTTCTTTTGAATAAGCGGCCGCTTCTTTTCCGGCAATCACGCCAGAATCAATGGCCAGCCCGTAGTAAGAGCCGGGAATATCATAGTAGGGGGATACGAAGAGGCTTCCGGCATCGGCCCCGATCACATACAGGCCGGGAATCGCCTTGTTGTCGGTGTTTAAAGCCCGCAGGCTGGCATCCACCCGCACACCGCCAATGGTGCTCCAGCCGCTGGGCTGGTTTTGGGTAATGTAGAAAGGCCCTTCCTTAATGGGAGTCAGGTACATGGCTTCCTTGCCAAACTGTGCATCTGCTCCTGTTTCGCAGAAAGCATTGTAGGCTTCAACGGTTTCAACCAGGTGATCCAGGCCAAACTGGGCCGCCAGCTCTTCAATGGTGTCGGCTTTATAGGCCCATCCCTCCTGAATGCCCTCTTCCATGTCTTCAAACACATTGCTGATGATTTTGCCTTTGTAGTATTCACCAATCACCCAGTTGTCCGGCGCACCCTTCTGTCGGGTGTGCTCATAAAGGCCAATGGTTGACATGGCATCCATGTAGGCCTGATCCACCACAGCATAGTAGGGGCTCATGCGGGTGATGGGCTCGCTGCCGAAGGACATGGGGTAATCCACCATCATCCCTTCATTCATGAAACGGTCACCCTGGGCATCCACAAACAAACCGCCATACACGCCCAGTCTGAAGGCACTGTTCTGGTCATATTTATCCTGCTTGGCACTGCGTGTGGCCCGGGAATTGGTGCCGCCGTATTCATTGAGGCACAGGCCAAACTCTTTTTCCAGCACCGCACCTGCTTCAAGGGCCATGTTGATGCCGTCGCCTGTGCTGAGACTTCCCCCTGCCGGGTTGATCTGCGCTCCCGACAGATACTGGTTAATCATATCTTTGCTGCCAATGAAGCCGCCGGTGGCCAGAATCACTGCATCGGCATGAATGGTTACTTTAGTGCCGTCTTTTCGTGTGGCTTCCAGGCCCACCACCTGGTCACCATCCATAAGCAGCTTTTCGCCGGTGGTGTCATAGAGCACTTCCACCTGATCTTCTGCCAGCTGCTGCTCCCAGATCATGACCCGTTCTGCAAAGGGTGTGAGAATCAGGTGGAAGCCGCCGTACTCTTTTTTAAAGGGAGTTTCAAATCTGAAATCTGCTTCCCTGAACTCATAGCCCATGTCCATTAACTGGGTCACCGCTTCACTGGAGACTTCCAGGCTGCGTCGAATCAGGTCTGCGTTCACGCCCCATTTGCTGTATTCCATCATGTGGTAGAAGGCTTTGTCCACTGTCAGCTTGGAGTCCTGCGCCTGAAGCACCGGGGTATCCACCGCAAAGGGACCAGAAACCCGCACGCCGTTGCTCACTGCCACGCTGGCCCCCTTCTCCACCGCCATTACTTTGGCACCGCTGGCAGCTGCGTTATGAGCCGCCATAAAGCCGGAGGCCCCCACGCCCACCACCACGACATCGGTTTCATAGACTTCGTCTGCCCCAGGAACGACCGGAATTTTGCGGGCTGCCAGGTCTGAGGTGCTGCCCCCCGCCTGCTGAACACACTGTCCCACCGCACTGACCACCGCCAGGCTGGACTTGGTGGCACCAGACACTGCATCAACCGCCAACGACTGATGGTTGATGATTTCGGGAATCATGCGTTCTTCCACCAACGCCAGTAGTTCAGGTGTTTCATCGTGGTTCAGTACGCGAATGGCTGTGATGGCTGAGTCTGAGAACTCTGTCTCAACTGTCAGATAAGAGAGGTATCCATACACTTCAGCCTGATAAGTGCCTGGTGTAAAGGATAAAGCAGGTGTATCTGTTGCTGCCGGTGTTTCCGCTGGTGAAGCTGGTGCTTCAGGTGCCGGTTCCGCTGGTGCCGGTGCTGTCGCCGGCGCACCGCAGCCAGCCAGCATGAGTACCACCATCATGATAACAAGTAAGAGCGCCAGCGTAGATCTATTCTTCATCCACATATCCTCGTTCCTCCGTTCAAGATGTTTGTTAAACTTTTGGCTTTTTAGCCGGGGCCCGTCGACGTTTAGCTCCCATTTAGCCTCATCTTAAACTATGAACATGGTTCAAGGTCAAGGATATTCGTTTGCATTTGTTAAATTATTATCTTTTTGAAGCAACCAGCTGCACCGGCGCCACCGGCACATACACAATTTCAATGTCCCGGCCCTTGCCGTCCAGGTTGAGAAATGAAGGCAACAGCAGTACATCGCTGACCACTTTAAGCTGATGTTCTTCCAAGAAGTTGAACAAATCACGAAATGATTCTTTTTGAGCGCTTTCCTGCCGGGTTTTTTCCCGGTAGTACCGCACACAGGTGCCCATGGTCAGTCGGCGCACGTGGGCCCGGGTATGTTCTCCCAGCATGCCTGCCTTGGAAACCGGCAGCGCCAGGGAATAGCTGGGGTTGATTGCCGGGTGGCTGCTTAATAAATCATCCCGATGAATAATGCGGGCATAAGCTGTGATGGGCAGCAGCTCCGCCAGCTGCTGCAGCGCCTTTTCTGTTTCATCAGAAATGGAAAAGTCCAGCCCCACAGATGCCAGCACATAAAGATGGTCTTCCACCTCTTCCAGCACCATGGGGTTCTCCATTCCCGCCTGCAGCAGCTTAATCACCCGGTCTGTCGTTTCATACCTTTTATTCATCAGCTGAATCTGATGATGCAGATGATTGCGTTGCTTTTCCAGCGACTGAATAAAAGACTCGCTGGATTGTCGCTGATCAATCAACCCGACGGCCTGCTCCACAGTGAACCCGTACTGGGTTAATACGCGAAAAGCGTTGATTCGAAAAGCATCTCCCGGTGTGAAATAGCGATAGCCATTTTCGTCCCGATGCACATCCAACAGCCCGTTTTTTTCGTAGAACCGGATTTTGGATTGGGGCAACCCCACCATTTTCGCAAAATGACTGATTCGATACATTCCGTTCCTCCTCCGGCTGCTCCGCCTGCTTTTCCCAGAGTGCACTTTCAGGTCCATCCCATACATTCTGACTCTTGCTCACCATGCTTCTTGCTGCTTGTTGCCGTGCATCTCTTTCCAAATCATATCCCATGGCTTCACTTTTGTAAATCAGGGACACACATCTATTGCCACTGTGATTAGACCATAAAGAAAGCACCGCCTCTGCTAAACCATATAAATCTGAGTGCCCTGGCATTTTTGATAATTATTTATCAACATCTTCTTGACTTTGTAGCAACTACAAAAGCTATGCTTTAATTATCAAATCAGGAGGTGTTGAAAAATGAAGAAAAAGTTCTTAGCTGCTTTACTGGTGCTGCTGTTCGTTTTTTCACTGGCAGGCTGTGCCGGTACAAGCGAATCTCCACAAGATCAAGCCACTACCGGCACTGATGCCATTGATCCTGCTGGTGAGATTACTTTTAATGCTGGCACCTATACCGCTGAAGCACCAGGCATGAACGGGCCCATCAAGGTGGAAGTCACCGTCAGTGATTCCTCCATCGAAACGATCGCTGTGCTGACATCCTCTGAAACCGCAGGTCTGGGTGATGTGGCCATGGACAGCTTGACAAATGATATTATCCATCACCAGTCCATTGGTATTGATGCCATCACCGGTGCCACCCTGACATCAACAGGTTTTCTAACGGCGGTGGAACAAGCACTGGTTGAAGCAGGCGGCGACCTCGAAGCCTTAAAGACCGCTGTCGCCAGGGAAAATGAAGGCCAAATCGTTGAACTTGAAGCCGATGTGGTGGTGATTGGCACCGGTGGTGCCGGCACATCAGCAGCAGTCACCGCCGCAGAAAATGGCGCGAAGGTTATTGTTCTGGAAAAAGCCGCTGTTGCCGGTGGCACAACGGCCATGGGCGGCGGCTTTTTTGCCGCAGACAGCGCTCAGGCAAGAGCGTTGGGCCACGAACCTGTAGATACCGATTATATCTTCGAAAAATGGATGGATGAAATGGATTGGTTGGCTGATGCCACATTGGTCAAGCAATTTCTCGAACTTTCCCATACAACTGCCGACTGGATGGAAGCCCGGGGAATCGAATTTCAAAAAACCAAAGCAGCTGTTCAGCAATCCCATGCAGAAGGAACCAATGGGTATCATAAATATAATGACCATACCAAAACATCTGCTCAACTGACAGCCATGCTGGACAAGATAGCGGCAGATCATGGCGCCACCATCTATTATGAAACCCCTGCCATTCAGTTGATGACAGACAGCCGCCAGGTCACCGGCGTGATTGCCAGTGCAAAAGACGGTTCCACCCTGCACATATCTGCCAAATCAGTCGTCATCGCCACTGGTGGTTTCGTAGGTAATGCAGACATGGTAACTGAAGCCTTAAAAGGCGTTCAAGTCAATGCCTCCGGGTATAACTCCAATGTGGGTGACGGTATTCAAATGGCTGTGGAAGCCGGCGCTGCAACACGAGGATTATCGGCCATGGTAACCCACACCTTCGCTGTCGCCGGTGGTGATGCCGTTGAAGGTGACTACGAGTTCATGGAACGCTATCAAGCAACCAATTCTGTTGCCTACATGCCCATCATCCCCTGGATCAATGCCAGCGGTGTTCGATTCGCCAACGAAGACATCGTTTATGACCGCGCCCTGTCAGGCAACGCCGTTATGTCACAGGGAAACTATGCCTATTTTCTGTATAATGAAACGCTCTTAAACCTGCTGGAAACACAAGGAGCCCGGGCCGCCGGCATGCTGGATAAAATTGCCATGGGGCCCATGCCCGAAATCACCCCCATGGACTTTGGCTGGAACAAGCTTACCGAAATGGTTGATCAAATGGTGGCCGCCGGCCAAGTGGTGAAAGCCGATACCCTTGAAGCTCTTGCTGAACAGCTGAATATGAATCCCCGTCAGCTGGCTGAAACAATGAAAAAATATAACGAGGATGCCGCCAAAGGCGTAGACACCCTGTATGGAAAAGATGGCAGCCATATGTACGCCATGACATCCGGCCCTTATTATGCCTTTAAGGTGAGCGTCAACAATCTGGGCACCGTTGGCGGCATTCGCATTAACTCCAATTTTGAAGTCGTCATGGATGAACCCGAAAAAGGATACAGCACCACCGTTACCAATCTTTATGCCGCAGGGTCTGACGCTGCCGGGCTTTATTCCGATCATTATGCCCACACAATCGAAGGTGCCGCCCAGGGGTGGGCCTACAACTCCGGTCGATTGGCAGGCGCACGAGCCGCTGAAAACGCTTTGAACATTACCATTAACTTATTCGAGCAGTAGTGCAACAACGAAAAAGGAAGGCTGTCATACCCCTGCAGCCTTCCTTTTTCATATGCTTTTCTTAACGCTTCATTTCTTTTTAATGGGAAAATACACGTCAAATAATTGACTGGCTTCTTGATTTTCAATGATTTCATGAAGCATATTTCCGTAGACACCGCCTGTCATCTGATAGCCCTTGGCACTACAGAACCGCTCAGCCTCTTCCAGAATTTCCTGCAGCTTTGCTTCAAAGTCATCTCTTACAGTAAAAAAAGTGTGCACGCATGGTACCGACGGTAAGTGCGTCAGATTCTCCACAAGATGACTTTCATCGGTATAAACGGCGTATCCAAAGCTAACCCCTGCGTCAGAACCAGCACCAGCGTCAGCTGTTCTTTTTCCGCAATCCACTTGATAGCTGAAGGCGGGCCACAAGTCTGGCATTTGATTTAAAAAGGCATGGGTGTTGCGAAGCACTTCCTCCGATTCGATAAACTGGTCACCTGTTTGATTGCAGTGATAATAGCATTCGTGGGAGGTGACGATTTCAAATGCTTCTTTCAGCACTTCCCAACGCTGCAGTTTTTCTGACAGCATTTCAAGATGCCTTTTGGCCCTGTTTAAATATTCCTGTTCCGACTGGATAAACTGCAGCTGGTTTTCGAGCATTCTTTGCTGGTTCTCCACCGAATGGCCACTCACCAGATTTTCAGCGTCCTTCATGTTAAATAACAGGGAACGGTACATCTTGTAGGCAAAAATTTTATTAATATCCTGGGATTTGAAATACCGATAATTGTTTTTATCTCTTGCAGAGGAAATCAACCGTTTATTATCAAAATACCTGAGAGTATCTTTGCTCAGGTTCAGTATACGCTTGACATCACTGACTTTGTATTTCATCACTTCACGCCCTTCTCATGCCCATATTCACCCTCATGCCCACCCCTGACAATCAACACACCCGCATTCTGCAAGCAGCATTCCCCTCTCCCAGCTTTTGCTCATCAAGCTTCCATCAGTGGGATCTTTCCTGCCCGTGGTGATGAAGGCGGCGATCTTAAGCATCAGCATGGGCATTGCCATAACGTTCATACATAATGGTCTCCTCAAGGGCTTTTCTTTCAGTCTCATGACGATCAGCACTCAAAAAGCCATCGGAAGGATAACCCAAGATAATCAATGCCGTTGGTTCAATAAACTCCGGTATGTCAAACTCTTTTCTTAAAATTTCTGGATCAAACAAACCCACCATGACGCTTCCAATTTCCAGTTCCCTTGCAG
>NZ_JBCITM010000022.1:0-68413 GCF_039414295.1 Anoxynatronum sibiricum
AGATCAGATTATGAATGTATTCTTAAATGCAGTTCCCGATACGCTAAGATGTAGGTTATTTGCAAGTACATAACTTTCAGCCGATTTCGGACGGATTATCTGTCAAAAACTGGTGGGAAAGTTGAGTACTTTATAAATGATTTTTGCCGATATCTTCACCCTGGCTTGTACATCACAAAAGCCTCCAGCCGGAGGCTTTTGTGATGTCTATACTCAGATGAAGTTGTCAGCGAATAAAAAGTTTGCAATTAGTTTGAAAATTATGTTATAATAGCCAAAAGATATAGATGTCTATACATCATTTGCAGATATTGGAAAGAGTGCAAATGATTCCATCAAAGGAAAACATACAATTAAGAAGGGGGGGTGCGCTTTAAGTGTCAGTAATAAGCATGTGACCATGAGCTGCAGGAGACCTGATGAAGGAGGAGAAGCGATGAATGGCAAGAAACAAAGGGGAAGAGTGCTACTGGTTTTGATGATTGTTTTAGCAATGATGACAACGATTGCCTGCTCTGGTTCGGAAAGCGGTGGGGCAGCAGGTGACTCATCTTCCGGAGAGCTTACCATCTATACTGCATTGCCTGACACAGAAGTACCTGTTTACTTGAATGCCTTTGAAGCAGAAACGGGGATTAAGGTGAATTACATTCGCTTATCAGCTGGTGAAATTTTGACCAAGCTGCAAGTGGAGCGGAACAATCCTCAGGCAAGTGTCTGGCATGGTGGGCCGATAGATACATTTATAGCAGCGGCAAATGAAGATTTACTGGAGCCTTACACATCAACAGAAGTGGAAAATGTGCCGGAAGAGTATGTTGATCCTACAGGCCACTGGTCACCCTTCTATGTGGGAGCTTTGGGATTTGCTGTAAGTCGGGATTGGTTTGAAGAAAATGGTATGGAATACCCTCAAAGCTGGGATGATCTTTTGAAGCCCGAGTTTCAGGGGGAAATTTCCATGGCACATCCCGGATCTTCTGGTACGGCATACACAGTCCTTAGCACGATTCTTCAGTTAAAGGGCGAAGAAGCTGGGTGGGAATACTTACGTGCCTTCAACCAAAATATTCGACAATACACCAAGTCAGGTTCAGCTCCGGCTCAGAATGTGGCGTTGGGCGAAGCAGCCATAGGCATTGTATTTGCTCATGACGGTCTAAAACCTTCGGCCCAGGGATACCCTGTGGAAGTCACATTTCCCACGGATGGAACCGGGTACGAAGTGGGAGGCATGGCGCTGATAAAAAATGGGCCGGCTTCAGAAGTTGAAAACGCCAAACGTTTCATTGACTGGACCATGAGTAAGTCAGGTCAAGAACTATTTGAGGACTCGGAATCTTTTCGTCTGCCGGTGAATAAGCTGGCAGAGCCACCTGCTGGAGCCATTAGCATTGGTGAGTTACGGGTGATTGAATACGATTTTGACTGGGCAGGTGAAAACCGAACCAGATTACTGGAAGAATTCACAGCTCAGGTATCCGACGATTCAAATCTTCAGTAGAAGAGTGGCATAACCACTGACTACCGGAGCAATGGAGCGGCAGACTGATCCCATCAGGCTGCCATTCCATTACCCGGAAAAGGAGGGACACCTTTGAAGGTGGAAAACCCATCACCCATACGAGCGATAAATAAAACCAAACATGAAATGACGATGCTTTTGAAAGAACCATTGCTTTTGGCGGTGTTGATCCTTATTTTTGCATCTATTTTTATTTTTGTGCTCTTGCCCATATTTAAGGTGATCCAATTCAGTTTGTTGGATGCAGATCACCAGTTCAGTCTGGTGACCTTGCGGCGGATTATCTCCAACGCCGGCTATCGAAAGACCTTCTGGAACAGCATAAAACTCGGTGGTATCACAGCAGTGCTGGCAACTGTCATTGGCTATTTTTATGCTTTTGCGGTTACCCGCACCGAAATGCCTCTAAAGCGCTTCTTCAAAATAATGGCAATGCTGCCCATTGTATCGCCCCCTTTCATCCTTTCTTTATCTATAATCTTTCTTTTTGGACGACTGGGCCTCATCACCAATAACCTTCTGGGAATTCGCACCTTCAATGTCTATGGCCTTCATAGCTTGATTGTAGTGCAGACGCTGTCTTTTTTTCCCATTGCCTATCTCACCCTGACGGGGATTCTGGAGTCCATTGATCCATCAGTGGAAGATGCTGCGCTGAATATGGGAGCATCCCGGTGGTACATTTTCCGTACGGTGACGCTGCCCCTGTCCATGCCCGGTGTCGTCAGTGCCCTGCTCTTGGTCTTCATCCAGTCGCTGGAGGACTTCAGCAACCCTGCAGTGATTGCCGGTGATTACAGAACGCTGGCGGTGGAGGCGTATCGGGTCATTACGGGTATGTACGATCTTCGGAGTGGAGCAGTGCTGGCCCTATTTCTTCTGATGCCAACCATGATGGCTTTTTTGCTTCAAAAATATTGGATCAGTGGCAAATCTTTTGTGACTGTGACAGGCAAGCCCAGCCAAGAACGGCCGAGAATCAATGAACCCCATATCATGTGGCCGCTGTTTGCCATCTGCATGTTGTTGTCAGGAATCATTATCATGTTTTATGGAACAGTGTTGGTAGGCGCATTTGTTAACGTGTGGGGAATTGATTATACCTTCACCTTAAAGCATTTTTTGTATGTGTTTTCCACTGGCTTCCAACCATTGAAAAACTCAGTAACCCTGGCGTTAATAGCTACCCCCGTCACCGGTGTTTTGGGTATGATCATTGCTTTTCTGGTGGTGCGCAAACAGTTCATTGGCAAACGTGTCCTGGAGTTTTCTTCAATGCTCACATTTGCAGTGCCGGGCACGGTGGTGGGAATTGGATACATTTTGGCATTCAACCAGCGGCCACTGTTGTTGACAGGAACAGCATTCATACTGGTGGCAGCATTTGTCTTCAGAAATATGCCCGTAGGGATTGAAGCAGGCACTTCGGCGCTGCTACAAATTGATGGATCCATTGAAGAAGCTTCCACCAATTTGGGTGCTGGCAGCTTCTATACTTTTCGAAAAATCACATTACCTCTGATTAAGCAGGCTTTCTTCTCCGGACTTGTTTATTCCTTTGTCCGTTCTATGACAGCCGTCAGCACCATTATCTTCCTTATTTCAGCCAGGTGGAATCTGGTTACCGCCAGAATATTTTCCCTGTTTGAAGTGAGTCAATACAGTGCTGCTGCTGCGTACATTGTCATCATGATCATCGTAATCATGGTGGTGATCGGCATTCTGAATTTCCTGGTGAGCAAGATCGGGCGCAACAAAATGGCTTGACGAATGGCGAGACGATAAGAATGGTAAAAGGAGGATCCCATGAGCGAAACCGTAAGTTCTCTGACGAAAGAAGCAACGGGATATGAAAAAGAGTTTAGTTCAAAGAGCAGTCGTGTACTGCTCAAACAGCTGATGAAACGTTTTCCTTCCCATGAAGGTGGCGATCCCGTGGTGGCGGTGAATAACATTGACCTGGAAATAAAAACGGGGGAACTAACCACTCTCCTCGGCCCTTCCGGTTGTGGAAAAACCACCACCCTTCGAATGGTGGCAGGCTTTGAAATTCCCACTTCAGGCGAAATTTATCTGGGCGATGAAAATGTGGTGACAAAAGCACCCAATAAACGGGATATTGCCATGGTGTTTCAGAGCTATGCCCTGTTTCCTCACCTGAGTGTGTATGAAAACATCCTTTATGGACTGAAGTTAAAGAGAATGACTAAAGAGCAAATGCATGACAAGGCATCAAAAGTAGTGGAGCTGATGCAGCTGGAGCCCATGAAAAATCGTTTCCCCAACCAGATTTCGGGCGGACAGCAACAACGGGTGGCCTTGGCACGGGCCATTGTCATAGAGCCACGTGTACTGCTCTTTGATGAGCCCCTGTCTAATCTTGATGCCAAGCTTCGTGAATATATGCGCGATGAGCTGCGAAAATTGCAGCGACGACTAGGCATCACCAGTCTCTATGTCACTCATGACCAGGGGGAAGCCATGGCCATATCGGACAAAGTGGTTATTATGAACAGTGGATACATTGAACAAATGGGAACACCTCAGGAAATTTACGAATACCCAGCCTCGCGATTTGTGGCCAACTTCATTGGTAAATCAAACTTCATGACAGGCAACATTGCAGCCCGGGAAGAAGAAGCGTATGTGGTGAATGTCAAAAATGAAAGCATGAAGATTCCCAATCCTGGGAAGCAACGCTTCCAGGTGGGCGATCAGGTTTATCTGGCGGTACGGCCAGAATCAATCCATTTAACCTCTTGCGATGGTCAGATGGCGGGAGAAGTAACGAAAGCAGTATACTTTGGCGCCAGAATGGAATATGAAGTGCTGGTTAATTCAGAAACGTTGTTCGTAGAAGATTATAATCCCCAGAAAAACGGCATGTTTCATGAAGGTGATAGGGTGAATGTTCAGTTTGATTTGCCCAGTGTACGTCTGCTACAAGATTAATGACATTTTGAAACTAAATCAAATGAGGTGGTTTTGTGCACTATCGCCTGGTGGCCTCTGATGTTGACGGCACATTGATTGATGAAGATGGGACGGTGAACCGGAACACCCTGGAACTCATGAAACGGTTTCGAGAGCAGGGGGGGTACCTGACGATTGCAACAGGGCGCATGAAAGAAGCAGTTGTTCCTCTGGCTCGGACAATCGGCGTCAATGCTCCCCTTATTCTTTACAATGGAGGGGTTATCACCGAACTGGAAGGTTCTCGTCATTTGGTGGAAAGCTTTCTTGACTCAAAAGAAGCCATGGCCTCCATCATGCTGGCGGAAGCCATGGGAGTGGGGATATTGTTATATCACCAGGGAAATGCCTACACCCAACAGAAAACGACACTCATATGCCAGCATAACGAAAAAGAGAAGGTATCCTGTCAAGTTGTTGATATGATTGAACCATTGGTGAAAAAAGGATTGACTAAAATTCTCTATATCGCAGATGAACACATTATTGACAAGCTCCATGAAGCTCATTGTTCAATAAAGGCGGATTCGTGGAATCTGATACGTTCTGAAACCACATACCTGGAACTGCTGCCCCAAGGAGTATCCAAAGGGAATGCCCTTAGAATGCTGGGAGAGATGCTGCAGGTTTCCATGAAAGAAACGGTTGCCTTGGGTGATGAGAGGAATGATCTTTCTATGATTCAGGTTGCGGGAGTTGGTGTGGCCGTTCAGAATGCCAATCCGAAGTTGAAAGCATGCGCTGATGTGGTGACCAGAGAACAACGAAGCAGTGGTGTTGGAGAGATTCTACAACGGATTCTGCAGGGTGAATTATTGATCAACAATGAGGAATAGCAGTCGGAAGGAGGATTCGATGAATCATACAGTAAAATTTGACACATTTGTGATTGGACATGTGTCTTTGGACTGCAATATTTATCAGGGCCAGGAAAGGCGAAGTTTTGGCGGAGCTGTGGTTTACAGTTCTCATGCTGCTGTGGCTGGTGGATGGCGGGTGGGGGTGCTGACAAAAACGTCAGAAGAAGATCGAAAGATGTTGGAAAACATTTTCAATGTCCCCCAAGAAAATTTGTTTCACACGGCATCACCGGTGACCACCTCCATCCGAAACGAATACCTGACAGAAGACCGGGAGAGGAGAATTTGCACAGCTTTGCGGGTAGCGGCACCTTTTACAGTGGCAGATCTGCCGCCGGTGACCTCCAGCATCTACCATTTAGGGGGTCTCATTGCCGGTGACTTTGATCAGGAGCTGTTGCCGGAGCTGGCATCAAGGGGAAAACTGGCGGTGGACGTACAGGCATTCCTTCGCCGAAATGAGGGAGGCAGCATGGTGTTTCGCGACTGGGAAGAGAAACGCAAATGGCTGCCATACATTGACTATCTTAAAACAGATGCGGCAGAGGCTGAAATCATGACTGGGGAAGCGGATCGTTCAAAAGCGGCGAAAATGCTCCTGGAATGGGGCGCCAAAGAAGTGATGATCACCCATAACACAGAAGTGTTGGTGCAGAACCGTGACGAAAGGGCGGTGGTTCCATTGAAACCCCGCAACCTGACTGGAAGAACCGGTAGAGGCGACAGTTGTTTTAGTGCCTATATCACAGAAAGGCTGGAAAAGCAAATGGAAAGAGCAGCTCGTTATGCTGCAGCACTGGTGTCACTGAAAATGGAAAAACCGGAGCCTTTTAGTGGGAACAGGAACGATGTGGAAGACTACCTCGAGCACTTCTATTAATTAGTTTTATGCTTCTTCCCCCATTGGCACTCCATGATAACGGGCAGTTACCGTTAACATTGGAGTGCCGTTCTTTCATAATGAGAAAGAGGGTGATGAGTTGTATACAGGAGAATTAATGGTCAGATTGTTGCTGTCAGCATTTATGGGAGGACTCATCGGAATGGAGCGGGAAGCCAACAATCGGCCGGCGGGTCTACGTACCCATGTATTGGTAACACTGGGATCCTCTTTAATTATGATGTTATCCATGTTTGGGTTTAATGGAGCACAAGTCGTGCAGGCTCAAGGAGACCCTGCACGGCTTGCGGCTCAAGTAGTCAGTGGTATTGGATTTCTTGGAGCGGGAACGATTCTGAGAACAGAGAATAAAGTGAGCGGGCTCACCACTGCTGCCAGCCTCTGGGTGTGTGGTGGAATAGGTCTGGCCATTGGTAATGGATTTTATGCAGGTGGATTGGCAACAGCTATGATTGTTCTTTTTACCTTGAGGGGACTGGGGTTCGTTGAAAAAAAAGTTTTCAGGAAAAAATATCGGGTGTTGATCATTCAGTTCCGTGAAAGGCCCGGAATCATTGGAGATGTAGGTCAGGTACTTGGACATCATCGAATTCTCATAAAAGATATTCGGCTTTTAGGAGACGACGAGACGGACGATGAGGATTCAATAGGAGTTTGTTTGACGGAAGCATACTTCACTGTCAAGCTGCCTGCAGATTATACTGGCAAGAAATTCTTTCATGAGCTGCTGAATATTTCCCACTTGATCTGTGCCCAGTGGGAGGATGGCAAAAAAAGATATCCACCAGAAAAAAACCACCAGTCATATAAAGTGCTGGGAGATGAAGATGTTGAAATCGGTGCTCACAATTCCACTCATCAGCAACATTAACTAAAAGGAGCTACAGTAAAAAGCCAACGAGAATAGATCAGCTCGTGGGTATTGGTATATAATGAGAGGGTGAAAGGGGTGACGAATGGATGAAGCAATACATCATGGCACTGGACCAGGGAACCACCAGTTCACGAGCCCTTCTGTTTAACCGCCAGGGAGACGTGTGCGGTATGGCCCAAAAGGAGTTCCTGCAACGCTATCCCCAACCCGGGTGGGTGGAACATGATCCCATGGAAATATGGGGAACACAGAGCGGCGTGGCTCGGGAAGTGTTGGAAAAAACCGGGATTCGCCCCGAAGAAATTGCCGCCATTGGCATCACCAACCAACGGGAAACCACCGTGGTATGGCATCGGGAAACAGGCCGGCCGGTGCACCACGCCATTGTATGGCAATGCCGACGCACGGCAGAAATGTGCGACAGACTCAAAGAACAGGGACTGGAAGAAACCATCAAAAGGAAAACCGGTCTGGTGGTGGATGCCTACTTTTCAGGCACCAAGATCAAATGGATTTTGGATCATGTGCCCGGAGCCCGGGAAATGGCCGTAAAAGGAGACCTTCTCTTTGGCACCATCGACACCTGGCTTATCTGGAACCTGACCCGGGGAGAAGTGCATGCCACTGATTACTCCAATGCTTCCCGCACCATGCTCTTCAATATTCACACCGGAGAATGGGATGAAGAGCTGCTGACTTTGCTGGAAATCCCGCCGGCCATGATGCCGGAGGTGAAGGACTCCAGTGGGATCTACGGCTATACTGATCCCCGCACCTTCGGCGGCGCCCGCATCCCCATTAGCGGTGTGGCAGGGGATCAGCAGGCGGCTCTTTTTGGGCAAACCTGCTTCCGGCAGGGCATGGTGAAGAACACCTATGGCACCGGCTGTTTTCTGTTAATGAATACGGGTGAAACACCCATCCCCTCCTCCCACGGGCTGTTGACCACCATCGCCTGGGGAATCGACGGGCAGCTCACCTATGCCCTGGAGGGCAGTATTTTTGTGGCAGGTGCTGTCATTCAGTGGCTTCGTGATGAACTGCGCCTGATTCGGGATGCGGCAGAAACAGAAGCCATGGCACTGAAAGTGCCTGACAATGGCGGTGTGTACCTGGTGCCTGCTTTTGTCGGTCTGGGAGCTCCCCACTGGGACATGTACGCCCGGGGCACCATGGTGGGCCTTACCCGGGGCACCAAAGCCGAACATTTGGTGAGAGCAGCGCTGGAATCCATTGCCTACCAGACCTGCGACATACTGGAAGCCATGGCAGATGACGCAGGTATCAGCATTCCTGCCCTGAAGGTGGATGGGGGTGCGGCTCAGAATGATTTCCTGATGCAATTTCAGGCAGATATGCTGCAGGTCCCGGTGTGGCGTCCCTTAAAAGTGGAGAGCACTGCACAAGGTGCTGCTTTTCTGGCGGGGCTGGCCGTTGACTTCTGGCAAAACCAGCAGGAACTGTCTCTATTGCAGCAGGAAGATCACGTCTTTGAACCCGCGATGGAACCGGCTGAAAGGAAACGGCAACTCAGCCAGTGGCGTCGGGCGGTTCAGCGCTCTTTTCAGTGGGAACAAGGGGAATAAAAGACCCTTGCACCATGAAAATGCGGGGACGACTACTCAGATGGATGAAAATTTGATATAATAAAAGGGCAATAGAAGGTCTGTGGTTGAAAGTCCATGCCAGTCGCAGGCGAAAGGACCCACGTAACGCAGCCACATGTGCTGCTGATCATGGTGCGGCTTAGGAGTAAGCCCTGCCGGGATCAAACCCGAGAGAAGCGGCGTGACGGCAAACCCGGAGCAAGGCTTCCAGCAGGCGAGTGTGGGGTCAAAGACCAGGTCAGCTTCTATTGTTCTTTTTTTTTGCCTTTTTCCATGGAATGACAGCATACTGCTGACAGGTGCCTGTGACATCCCCCCCCCTTGTTGGGAAATTTTACCAGCCTGTCGTTGATGAAGGTGGTGGTTTTGGTAAAAAAAACCAGACGATGCAGGGAAAAAAGACTGAAAATGCTGATTAAGCAACTGATTCCAACATTGGCACAGTCTTTGCAGTAGATACATGATGACCATCTGCTGTCAGCAGGGAAAGAAGAAACAGTAATGGAGGTGCGGGGTTTTGGAGAATGAGCTGGTGATATTTGGGCATCGGGGTTACTCGGGAGTGGCTCCGGAAAATACCATGGCTGCCTTTGAAAAAGCACTAAAAGCCGGTGCAGATGGGTTTGAGCTTGATGTTCACTTAACCAAAGAGGGTGAACTGGTGGTGTGCCACGATGAACTGCTGGATCGAACCACCAATGGAACCGGACTCATCATGGACAAGACCCTGACAGAACTGAAACAGCTGGATGCAGGGGGATGGTATGGTGAGGCTTACCGAAATCAATCGATACCGACACTTCGGGAAGCACTGCAATTGATTGTGGGAAAAAAGTCGCTGGTGAACATTGAGCTGAAAAACAGCCTGATCTGGTATGAGGGCATTGAAGAGAGCGTGATTCAGCTGATTCATGAAATGAATGTGCAAAATCAAATCATCCTTTCCTCTTTCAATCACAATTCCATTCTCAGAGTGAAGCAGCTGGATAACACTCTTCAGACCGGCGTCCTGTATTCATGTGTCCTGGTGGAGCCCTGGGAGTATGTGAGTCGAATAGGTGCCTCCTCAGTTCATCCCAGTCTGCTTTCCATTAATCGGGAAATCGTTGACAAATGCCACGAGAAAGGTCTGAAAGTCTACCCCTTCTTCGACGGCGGTTACGAGGAAATGAGTCATGTCACGAAAGAAGAGCTGATGACGCTGGGAGTCGACGGTATTTTCACCAACTACATTCATCGCTATGTATCTGAGTAATAGAGCGGCATGGCCCCCTTTTCAGAGGATAAACGGCAGAGATAACAATCATCACAGGGGGTTGCCGCTGTCGGAACACAGCCAGTCTTGCAGAAAAAAACAGAACTGATCAGTTAACTGGAGGGAACGATATGGCACGATTAACCATCAACAACCTGGTGAAACGGTTTGGGGATTTCACCGCCATCGACAATTTGAGTCTGGATATCGCAGACGGTGAGTTTATAACGCTGCTGGGCCCGTCAGGGTGCGGTAAAACCACCACACTGAGAAGTATTGCCGGCTTCATTGAGCCTGATGAAGGTGACATTCTCTTTGATCAAAAGCGGGTCAACGACATTCCGCCCAACAAGCGGTCCACCGCCATGGTGTTTCAAAGTTATGCCCTTTTTCCCCATATGACGGTGAAAAAGAACATTGCTTTCGGGTTGAAAATGAAAAAAGTGAATAAGACAGAAGCTGAGAAGCGAATTTCGGAAGCCATTGAACTGGTAGGGCTCACAGGGCTTGAAGGGCGTTTTCCAAAAGAGCTCAGCGGCGGGCAGCAGCAGCGGGTGGCAGTGGCCAGAGCGCTGGTGATGCAACCCGACATTCTCTTGTTTGATGAACCACTCAGCAATCTGGATGCCAAGCTTCGGGAGAAGATGAGGGTGGAAATACGGGAGCTTCAGCGCAAGCTGAAGATCACGGCCATCTATGTCACCCATGACCAGGCAGAAGCGCTGGTGATTTCAGACAGAGTGGTCATCATGAACAAGGGCGTGATTCAGCAAATTGGCAAACCCACAGATGTCTACAACCGGCCCAATTCAGCTTTTGTGGCAGATTTCATTGGTACGGCCAACTTCATTGACGGCACGGTGAAGGAAAAGCTGGAGGCAGATGCCTGGCTTTTGGAGACAGAAATTGGAAACATCAAAACCGTGACAGAATACCAGTTGGCACTGGGTGATCAAGTGCTGCTGAGTGTTCGACCGGAAGATCTGTTAATGGAAAAAGGCAGCGAAAATACCTTTCAGGGTGTGATCACCACGCAAACTTACATGGGGAACTTTGTGGATTACCATGTGGAGGTGGCTGGAAAATCCCTGCGGATTCAGTCAAATGGCAAGCAACTTTTCGAAGAGGGAGACAGTGTTCAGGTACATTTCAGACCTGAGGACTGCACAATTGTTGAAATGAAGGATGTGAATCAGCATGAAACTGCCCATCAGTAAAAAGAACCGCGAACGGTTAAACATTTTCCTGCTGCTGCTTCCCGGTGTGGGGTTCATTGCCTTTTTTTTCATCTCTTCCCTGATGACCACCGTGATTCGCAGTTTTCAGATGGATGGCATCGATGGTTACACCATTGCCAACTATAGCAAAGTGTTACAGCCCTATTTTCTGGATTCCATCCTCTATTCCATTTGGATTGGAATCTCATCAGCTTTTGGGTCCTTGCTGTTTGCCTTGCCCCTCTGTTTTCTCATGCGCAATCATTTTCGCGGCAAGAACCTGCTCAACAGCCTCATCAAGATTCCCCTGTTTATACCGGCACTGGTGGCCACGTTTCTCATTGTCAACTTTCTGGCACCCCATGGCATGCTGAACCTGATCCTCATGCGGTTGAATCTCATCCGGGAGCCGTTGAAACTGGTGCAGGACAAATACGGGATAGGCATCATGATCATCCAGATTTGGAAAAACATTCCCTTTCAGATGCTGATTATCATGGCAGTCATGGAAAGCATCAACCCGGCACTGGTGGATGCAGCCCGCAATCTGGGAGCCAACCGCTGGCAGGTGGCCCGCCATGTGCTGATTCCCCTTTCCATGCCCGGCATTCTGGTATCGGTGATTCTGGTATTCATCAGGGCTTACGGCGGATTCGAAATACCCAAACTGGCAGGTCCGGTGTATCCCATTGCACTGCCGGTGCTGATGCATACCTCCATTACAGAAATGTTTGACTGGGACACAGGTTCGGTGGTGGGTACCGTCATCATTATTTCGGCTATGATCATGGTGGCCATTTACACCAAACTGGCCAAAAAAATTCAGGGAGGTGACATTGTCTGATGAATCCTGAAAAGAACAATCAACTTCCAGTGGAAAACCCTGATAACGAGCATCGGCCAGATGATGACAAAGCAGGCGGTCTGTTCTGGTTTTTAAAAGGAAAACCCTTCAAGTTCAGCAAAATCCTGATTGTACTGGTCTTTATTCTGGTATTGACCTCGGTGTTCATTCCGATTTTGGTGGCAGTTCTCTGGTCTTTTGTGGATCCGTCGGTGCCATGGTCTTACCCGGATATTTTTCCCAAGAGCTTTTCCCTCTACCACTGGCAGCATGTGCTGAAATATGGTGAAGTGATGCGGGCCATCACCACCAGCTTCATTGCTGCACCCATTACCACGGCGGTCTGTATTGTGCTGGCACTTCCCACATCCTATGTGCTTGGTCGCAAAAAGTTTCGGGGAAAAGGGCTGGCAAAACTCATTGTGCTGCTGCCCATCATCATGCCGGGGATTGTGGTGGCCATGAGCCTGGGACGCCTGCTGAATAACCTGCATTTGTCTCAGACATTTATTGGTCTGATCATCGCCCATACCCTCATTGGTATTCCCTACATGATTCGCACGGTGACCACCACCTTTGAGGCAATTCCCCAGGAGGTCATTGATGCAGCCTATGATCTGGGTGCCAGTCATTTTGATGTGGTGAAGGAAATTTACATCCCCCTGGTTTTGCCCGGCATCTTTGCAGGAGGGGTATTTACCTTTATTTACAGCCTGGAAGAATTTATTCTCACATTTATTGTGGCCACACCCACTTACCGAACAATCCCAACCCTGCTGTACTCCTATTTGGGGTATTTCTTTCAGCGCACAAATGCGTCAGTGGTGAGCATCATTCTGGTGGTGCCTGGAATTGTGATTCTAATGGTGGCAGAGCGTTTCCTGAAAAAAGAATACCTCTCTTCAGGATTCGGAAAAATCTAACACCATCTCACTGAAGGATGGAGGTGATGCATCAGCAGGCACAGTCTAAAGGAGTGACAGGAAGTGCAGGGAAAGCAGCTTCAGTGAATGATATGGAAAAGATGAAGGGGCTTTTGAAAATGAACATCAATCAAGAAGGGGGAACAGAAATGACAAGAAAAACCAAGGTAATGGCAATAATGCTCGTACTGATGATGGCGGCAGGTCTTTTGGCAGGCTGCGGGCAGCAGGCAGCACCGGCACCGGTACCAGAAGGTGAACTGAGTGCAGCAGTGATGCTCATGGACTACGAGGCCAAGTGGGACCTCATCGTGGAACAGGCCAAACGGGAAGGAAAAGTCACGTTCTATTCCTATTCTGAAGAACCATTCTTTAAAGAAATGGCAGATCAGTTTCAGGCAGAGTACGGCATTTCTGTCGAGGTGATCATGGGCGATCAGAACGCCATTTTTGACAAGGTGGCGGCAGAAGGCAACCGTCCCCAGGGAACCGTGGATGCCATCCTCATGGGCGGCCAGAACCTGGGCAAGATGATCGATGAAGGCATGTTCTATGGGCCTTTTGCAGAAATGGTCCCCAACCACAAGTACCTGGATACAGTGGCTGCCTATTTTACAGAAGGAATTGCCATTCGCGGCATGCTGGTTCCCTTCCGACGGAATCAAACCGGCTTTGTCTTTAACCCTGAGCATGTTTCCAATCCACCCCAAACCGTTGCAGAACTGGAAAGCTGGATTGAAGCAAATCCCGGCCGGTTTGGCTATGCCCCTCCCAACTCAGGCGGTTCTGGTCAGGCATTTGTAACTGCCCTGATTTATGAACTGACAGGTGGTGCGGCCCAGTACAGCGGCGATTACGATGAGTCAAAAACAGCAGCGTGGAGTGACGTGTGGGACTGGCTGAACAAAATTGAACCCAACATCACCTACGGGAACTCCAACGCCGATATTCTTGATAAAATCAACCAGGGCGAAATCTGGCTGGCCCCCAACTGGGAAGACATGACGTTCAAATATATGGAAGCCGGAAATCTTTTCCAGCATGCTGAAATTTACATTCCGGAAGGCATTGCCATGCTGGGTGGATCCGATGATTTTGCGGTGATTAAAAATGCTCCCAACAAGGCAGCAGCATTGGTGTGGATCAACTATCTCATCAGTGAAGGTGCTCAGGAGCAAATGAATGACATGATTGGTGCCAAACCTGCCAGACAAAACGTGGTGGCAGAGAAAAACCTCATCAGCGATGCAGAGATTTCTGCAAAAGGGTCCACCTGGTTCAATGGTGACTATAAAACCTACATGATCAACACCTGGATCGAGGAAGTGGGCCGGCAGTAACAGCTGGCAAGAAGGCATCTCTTTCAAGGAGCACCGGGCAGATCGCTGCTGAAAGAAAGCAGTTCATGAACCATTTCGAAACAAACATTTACAAAGTCTTCTGTTAATGCTATAATGACTGCAAAGCACATTACTGGCTGAGATGCGGAGAGCCATACAGACCGACCTGGGAAAACAGGTCGGCACTGTATGGCTTTTTTGTGAAACGATATGCGGCGGCATGGCATTTTTAGGCGAGAGAGGGTGACGGAGATGACCGTGGGAAAAGTGACACACATTCAACGACTTCACATGGAAACAGGTGATCACAGTACGTATCAGCGGCTGTTTCAGCTGCTGCCCGAAGGGGTTTGTGTGGTAAATGGCAGTGGGCGTGTGGACTACGTCAATGAGGCCTTCATCACCCTTTTTCAACCGGAAGTGCAGCAGGTAATAGGAAAGAGTGTTTTTCAGGTGGCAAGGGATGAGTTAATGCTGGAAGCCTTTAAAAAAAAGAAACGTATGGTGGGAACGGTGCTTGAGAAAACAAGGGGAACCCGCTTGAAGGCAACAGTGGTGCCCATGTGGGAAGCAGACAGTTTTTGCGGGATCCTGGCGTTCTATCAAAGAGAGGGACCTGCGCTGGGTTCACCAACGGGTGACGTGGTGCCACTGAAACAGGGCCAGTCATGGGAAATCGAGCTGAACCCTCATTTTTCAACTATTATCGGGAGCAATCAGCGTTTTAAAAGAGTACTGGCAAAAGCTCAAAAGGCTGCCGGCGTGTCATCTACTGTGCTGCTGCGGGGAGAGAGTGGTACCGGAAAAGAACTGGTGGCAAAAGCCATTCACCGCTCCAGTGAACGAAAAGGACAACCCTTTGTTAAAATCAACTGTGGAGCAATTCCCCCTAATCTACTGGAATCAGAGCTTTTCGGCCATGAACAGGGAGCTTTTACCGGTGCCCTGCGACGGCGTATTGGAAAATTTGAAGAAGTGGGAAAAGGGACCCTCTTTCTGGACGAGATTGGCGATTTACCCCTGGAGATGCAGGTGAAATTGTTGAGAGCCCTTCAGGAAAAAGAATTTGAACGGGTGGGAGGAAATGAAGTCCTGACCTGTGAAGCCCGCATCATTGCAGCGACGCACCGTGATCTTGAGACAATGGTGGCCCAAGGCCTGTTCCGGGAAGATCTGTTTTACCGGCTACAGGTGATTCCGGTGGAAATACCACCCCTGCGGGAGCGAAGGGAAGACATTCTTCTCCTAAGCACCTACTTCATGGAACGAATGAGCAGGCAGCTGGAGAGTGCGGTGACAAGCATGGAAAAAGAAGTGCAGGATGCTTTTGAAGCTTACCATTGGCCGGGCAATATTCGGGAACTGGAAAATCTCATGGAGCGTATGCTGGTATTGGCAGAAGGGGATCAATTAACCCTGGCAGATGTGCCTCCCCATATTTCAGACATCTATGAACTGCAGCTGCCCGTAGCCACTATACCGTCTCTCATCAATCTAACCGCGGCAGGACAAATCGCCACTTTGGAAGAATACGAAAAGCATATTATTCAGCAGGCCATGCGCACCTTTGGAAGTTTCAATGCTGCCGGCAAAGCGCTGGGAGTCACCCACAAGACCATTGCCGCCAAAGCACGGAAATATTGTCTGGTGGAGTAAATACTTTGCTATGGCAAACGACACCGGGTATAATGGACTTGTAAGATTTGGAACGAAAGAGCTATTTCAGGAGGGGAAAGATTGAAAGATACTTTTTTTCAGCGCATCCAGAACAATCCCATTATTGCGGCGGTCAATGATGTGAACTGCCTTGACGAAGCCATTGATTCTCCCGCAGATATGGTCTTTATGCTGACTGGCAATATCTTCAACCTGCCAGAGATGGTGGAACGGGTGAAGGCAGCCGACATGCAGATTTACATCCATCTGGACCTGATGGAGGGCTTTTCAAGAGACGCCATGGCCATGCGCTACATTGGTGAACGCATACAACCCCATGGCATCATTACCACCAAAAGCAACCTGATCAAAATTGCCAGGGAAATGAACATTTTTGCCATACAGCGCCTGTTCATATTAGACTCCCTGTCGCTTGAGACGGGCATTAAATCCATTCATGCCAATCGTCCTGACGCAGTGGAAGTATTGCCAGGCATTATGCCCAAGGTGATTCGCCAGGTACGGGCAGAAACCAAAGCGGCAGTAATCGCCGGCGGACTGATCAACGACAAGGAAGATGTCATTGAGAGCCTTAAGGCAGGAGCCATTGGTGTTTCATCCAGCAATCAAGCCATCTGGAGTCTTTAAAGCAGCAAAAAAGCTGGGGTGATCAGCAGTCATAATTTGATATAGATGGTTGAGAAATGGAGAACCATGCCCGATAAAGCCGCTGCAGTGCAACGGCTCTGTCGGGCATGGCTTTTTGATAAATCAGCAGGGAGGAGACCCCATGAACGATTCGTATGATATTGCCATCATTGGCGCCGGCATCATCGGGACAGCCATTGCCAGAGAACTGAGCCGTTACCAACTGAACACTGTACTGATTGAAAAAGAGAATGATGTGGCCAATGGCACCACCAAGGCAAACAGTGCCATTGTGCACGCAGGCTATGATGCTGCCCCAGGTTCCCTGAAAGCCCGGTTTAATGTGGCGGGAAATCAGATGTATGAAGCCCTCTGCCAGGATTTGCAGGTACCCTTTCAAAGGGTGGGATCCCTGGTGGTGGCCTACGACGAGACTGAAATGAAAACACTGGAGGGGCTATATCAGCGGGGAACTGCCAATGGTGTCCCCCGGCTGACGATGATTGACGGCAAAACCCTTCTCGCCTGGGAGCCCCATCTATCACCCCGGGCAGTTGGCGCACTCCATGCGCCCACTGCCGGTATCGTAGGCCCCTGGGAACTGGCCATTGCGTTAGCAGAAAATGCAGTGGAAAATGGGGTGCATGTGTGGCTGCAGCGGCCGGTAACTGATATTAAGAAACTGGAAAAAGGATATTTGCTGACCACCCCGGAGGGAACACTGAACGCCCGCATGGTGATCAACGCAGCTGGAGTTGAGGCAGATCGCGTGTGTGCCATGGTGGCGGCATCTCCCTTCACCATCACCCCCAGTCGGGGAGAATACCAGCTTTTTGACAAGGCTGCCGGTCATTACGTAAAGCGTGTGATTTTTCAGTGCCCCACCCCTCAGGGAAAAAATGTGGTGGTACTTCCCACGGTGCATGGCAACTTGCTGGTGGGCCCCACAGCAGCCTTTGTCAATGACAGAAACGGAGTGGAAACCACCCGGGAAGGTTTGGCGGAGTTGGAAGAAAGAACCAGAGATCGATTTGTAAAGCTGCCCTGGCATCAGGTCATCACCAGCTTTTCAGGGCTGCGGGCCAAAACTCCGGCCAATGACTTTATCATTGGAGAACTCAGTCAGGCTCCCGGTTTCTTCAATGTGGCAGCCATCGATTCTCCTGGCCTGACAGCAGCACCGGCCATTGGAGAATATGTGGCAACACTGGTAACAAAGTCGTGGGGAAGGGTGCCGGTTCGCGAAGGTTTTCAGCCGAAGCGGCGCTCTGGGGTTCACTTTGATCAACTCTCTGCTGAAGAGAAAGCCGACTTAGTGAAGCAGGCTCCCAGTTATGGGCGAGTCATCTGTCGCTGTGAAACCATTACAGAGGGTGAAATAGTGGACGCCATTCATCGGCCGGTGGGCGCGGTGAGCCTGGACGGTGTCAAGCGACGGGTGCGCGCCGGCGGCGGACGGTGTCAGGGAGGTTTTTGCGGCCCCCGGGTGATGGAAATCATTGCCCGGGAGAAAAAGATCCCCCTGACAGCCGTCGTGAAAGACGGTCCCGCATCATGGATCCTTTCGGGTCAAACCAAAAGCCGGAAGGAGGAAGGCCGATGAAGCACTGGGATCTGGTGGTGATTGGCGGCGGACCGGCGGGTCTGGCAGCGGCTATTGAAGCCAACGAAGCAGGCGTTTCCTCCATTCTCATATTAGAACGGGACCAGGAGCTGGGGGGCATTTTACAGCAGTGCATTCACAATGGATTTGGACTTCATGTCTTTCAAGAAGAGCTCACCGGGCCAGAATATGCGGAGCGCTTTATCGATGCCCTGAAAGGGCGCAGCATTGATGTCATGCTGGATACCATGGTGTTGTCGCTGACACCTGAAAAACAGGTTACCGCTGTCAATACCCGTGAAGGCCTTCTCCAGATCCAGGCAGGGGCTGTCATTCTGGCCATGGGATGCCGGGAAAGAACCCGGGGTGCCGTCAGAATACCCGGCACCCGGCCGGCCGGTATTCTCACTGCAGGAGCAGCCCAGCGGTTTGTCAACATGGAAGGGTACATGGTGGGCCGTGAAGTGGTGGTTCTGGGGAGTGGCGACATTGGCCTCATCATGGCCCGGCGGATGACCCTGGAAGGGGCCTCGGTAAAAGCGGTGGTGGAACTCATGCCCTACTCCGGCGGACTGACCCGCAACATTGTCCAGTGCCTGGAAGATTTCCACATTCCCCTGCTGCTGGGGCACACCATTATTCAAATTGAAGGAAAGCAGCGTCTTGAAAGTGTAACCATTGCCCGGGTGGACGAAGAAAGGCGGCCTGTTGAGGGGACGCAGCAGCGCATTTCCTGCGATACGCTGTTACTCTCTGTGGGGCTGATTCCAGAAAATGAGCTTTCTCAGCAGGCAGGCATTGAACTGGACAGCATTACCGGAGGCGCGGTGGTGAATCAAACCATGGAAACCTCGACGCCGGGTATTTTTGCCTGCGGCAATGTCCTTCATGTCCACGATCTGGTGGATTGGGTGACAGAAGAGAGTCGCAGGGCAGGCCGTTATGCAGCAGCCTACCTTAAGAATCAGGAAACACAGGGAAAAACACTTCTCCAGATGACTCCCGGCCGGGGCATTCGCTACCTGATTCCTCAGCAGGTAAGCTGTCCCCACGAAGAACAGGATTTGAAAGTTTATTTCAGAGTTGCCCAGCCTTGCGCCAAAGGTGAACTGCAAGTGTGGAGCGGCGAAGAAGTCTTGATGAGTCGGAAGAAGACATATATGACCCCGGGAGAGATGGAATGGATACAGATTCCTGCCGCCATGCTCCATCAGGCAGCGGATAACTCCCGGGAAATCACCCTTACTCTGGAATCCCACCCATCAGCAGAGTCTTCCATTATGAAGCACCATGAAAAGAACAGGAGATATGGAAATGAATAAAATTGACAACCAACACAGTACCATGACATGCATCGTATGCCCCATGGGCTGTCATCTCACTATTGAACACTCCACAAAAGAAGGGAACCACCAGGTGACGGGAAATCAGTGTTCCCGGGGAGAGCAGTACGCCATTGAAGAAATCACCCATCCCACCCGGATGCTCACCACCACCGTGAAGCTGAATCATGGAAACGTCACCCGGCTGCCGGTGAAAACCGCTCAACCTGTTCCCAAAGCATTGCTGTATCAGTGTATGCAGCAGTTGAACCAACTGGAGGTGGAGGCACCTGTGAAACGGGGGCAGGTATTGATGAAAAACCTGCTGAATACCGGTGTGGATGTGGTCGCCACCAGAAGTGCTTAAATCGCTTCCCCAATTGACCCGGCAACTGTCAACCCTTCATCACTGGTATGGCTACTCGAACTGACAGTTGCCGGGCTTTTTTTAAGGTAAAGCAAGCAAAAGGCTCAAAAGAAACTGCGAACAGAAGATGATGGCAGACGGTTTTTTTGAGCAAAGAGATTCATTTCGGCCAGATCTGTTATAGTATACTTAATGAAGGGGGGACTGACCTTGATTGCCACAACTGAACTGATACTTCGCCTGGTGCTCTCAGCCGTCATCGGAGGTTTTATTGGCATGGAAAGGGAAGCTAATAACCGGCCGGCAGGTCTTAGAACCCATGTGCTTGTCACTGTTGGCGCTGCTTTGATTATGCTGCTTTCCATGTATGGTTTCACCCACCTCACCGCCGCCGACAGGGGCGATCCCGCCCGTTTGGCAGCGCAAGTGGTCAGCGGGATCGGTTTTCTGGGTGCGGGAACCATTCTGAGAACAGAGAATAAAGTCAGTGGACTCACCACTGCTGCAAGTCTTTGGGTTTGTGGCGGCATTGGTCTGGCCATCGGCAACGGCTTTTATCTTGGTGGATTGGTGACAGCAGTGGTGGTTCTTTTTACCCTGCGCAGCCTTGGCCTTCTGGAAAAAAAGTTCTTTAAGAAGAAATACCGCGTCTTAATCATACAGTTCTACGAACGGCCCGGCCTGATAGGTGATATTGGTCAGATCATGGGTAATAACAGTATTCTCATTAAAGACATTCGCATGGTGTCGGAGGAAGAACTGGAATCTGATGATGAAGAAGAAGGTGTTGGCATTGTGACAGAAGCTTACTTTGCCGTTAAACTGCCGGCAAAATATACCGGCAAAAAATTCTTCGGTGAGCTGATGGCTGTTTCGGGAGTGATCAGTGCCCAGTGGGAAGGCGGCAAAAAACGTTTCCCGGCAAAATCCTTCGAACCCGTTGAAAAAGAAGAGCTATAGGACCTGAGGAACTTATTTGTGACCCGCGGCGGATGGTCTTTTTTTCATCATGACTTTGGGGATGATTTCACACAGCCTGCAGATATAAGAATGCACTGTTTTCAACTTATCAACAGACTTACCCACATTATCCACAGGGCGGGGTGAGCTTTATCCACAATTCTTAAGAGTTATCCACAGAAAAGGCTGTTTTTTGTTAAGAATGTGTAAAATCAATGCTTTCCATGTCAAGAGGGAACATACTTTTCTTTTTTTATCCACAGTCTTATTGCTAAGTTGTGACATGCTTCGGGAAAAAAGTTCCTGCAAGAATTTTTCGGTAGTTGACTGGGGATATAACCATGGGATTGGCAGGTTATTCGACTTAATTGTGCGGTGATCAGTTTTCCGGTTGTTTTGCCCATGAGGAATCGGGTATATAGAATCATACCATCCTCCCCATCAATTAACACCATTCCGACCTCGCAACTGGGGCGGATGCGTCAGTTACCGGCATCGCCGGACACTTGAGAAAAGACAGCCGGCATGAGAAATTAATAGGGAAAGGGGCTGGAGTGATGAAAGTAACGGTTACCGGAAAAAACATCAATGTGACAGATGCTTTGCGAGATACCATTGTGGCTAAAATGGAGAAGCTGGACAAATATTTCAGTAAGGAGGCTGAGGCGAAAGTCACCCTCTCGGTACAAAAGGAACGGCAGATCATGGAGGCAACCATTCCCATCAGCGGATCAGTGCTGCGGGCTGAGGAAGCCACCATCGACATGTACAACACCATGGATAAAGTGGTGGATAAGCTGGCTGCCCAGCTGAGAAAGCACAAGACCAAACTGGAGCGTAACCGGATCAATCATTATGAAACCATCCGGTTTGAAAATATCCCCATGGATGAAGCGGATGACAGCTTTGAGGCTCGCATTGTCAAGACCAAACGATTCCCGGTGAAGCCAATGAATCATGAGGAAGCCATTCTTCAAATGGAGTTGGTGGGTCACAGCTTCTTTGTATTTGCCAATGATGAGACCAATGAAGTGAATGTGATTTATAAACGGCGTGACGGTAACTATGGGCTGATTGAACCCAATGTGGAATAAGCACCCTCAGTTTTCGTCGCCGATGATGAATAAATAGACAATCCCCGCCCTTTTTCCGGCGGGGATTGTTTTTTTCTGTGACAATAACTGATATAATGGTACTCGCAGACAAAGATGGGTTTCATCCGTCTATCTGATTAAGGTAAATATCAGTGAAACATTGTTGGAATCACATCGAAGGAAGTGATTGAATGTTCATCGAAGCCCTCTTGCTGGGCATTGCCATCGGCCTGTTCCGCGGCGGCAATCTGAAAAGTTTGCGCAGCGCCCACATACGTATGTCGGCACTACTGGTACTGGCTTTTCTGATTCAGGCTGCCCTGTCGTTTATGATGCTGGCAGGAAGCCGGCTGTTTCTGGACTTCAGGCTGGTGTTTTATGCCGTCAGCTATGGTCTTCTATTCATTGCATTGTTTTTTAATTTGAATAACAAGGCGGTGTGGCTGCTGATTCTGGGGAGCCTGCTGAATTTTGCCGTGATCTTTCTCAATGACGGCACAGTGCCCATTGCAGTTGAGGCCCTTGAAAGAGCCGGCTTCGCCAACCGGTTAGAACTGATTCAGTCAGGACGGCTGGTGCAATATCAACTGACAGAGGGCCCCGGCGGATGGCTGGCATTTTTGGGTAAGCGCCTCACGCCGCCTGCCGCCTATCCCATTCGCCAGGTGTTTTCCATCGGTGATCTGGTGATATCGATGGGTCTTTTCGTGTGGATTCAAAGCCTGCTCATGGGAGACGGCCATTATCAAAAAGCCCGGGTCATTCGGATTGACCACAAGGGAAAAATCTGGCGATAGCAAGCGCCACCAATTCATAAACGAGGTGAAAGAATTTGAAAGCATTATTTGAAAAAGTGTTCGGATCTTACAGCGAGCGGGAGTTAAAACGCATGGATCCGCTGGTGAAAAAAATTGAAGCCCTTGACAGCACCTTTACAGCCATGAGCAACGAAACCCTCAGGGCAAAAACCATTGAGTTTAAAGCACGGCTGGCCCAGGGAGAGACCCTGGACGACCTTTTACCTGAAGCCTTTGCCACTGTTCGCGAAGCCGCCTGGCGGGTGCTGGGGCTGAAGCATTACCCGGTACAGCTGTATGGTGGTATAGTGCTTCATCAGGGACGCATCTCAGAAATGAAAACCGGTGAAGGGAAAACCCTGATGGCCACCCTGCCGGTATATCTCAATGCCCTGTCAGGCAAAGGGGTTCACGTGGTGACAGTGAATGATTATCTGGCCCGCCGTGACTGCGAATGGATGGGTAAGGTTTATGAATTTCTTGGAATGACCACGGGAGTCAACGTGCACGGTCTGTCTCCGGCAGAAAAAAAAGCCATCTACGAAGCCGATATCACCTACGGTACCAACAATGAGTTTGGGTTCGACTACCTAAGAGATAACATGGTGATCCAGAAGGACAACATGGTGCAGCGGGAGCTCAACTATGTCATTGTGGATGAGGTGGACAGCATCCTCATTGATGAAGCCCGCACCCCCCTCATCATCTCAGGGGAAGGCGAAAAGTCCACTCAGCTTTATGCCCTGGTGGACCATTTTGTGCGGGGGTTAAAAAACGAAACCCACTATAATGTGGATGAAAAAGCAAATTCGGTGGCCCTGACAGAAGAAGGGGTTGAAGTTGCTGAAAAGCATTTTTCCCTTGAAAACTTGTCAGATCCGGAAAACATGGAAATTTCCCACCACATCAACCAGGCATTGAAAGCCAATAATTTGATGAAACGTGACAAAGACTATGTGGTGAAAGACGGCGAAGTGATCATTGTGGATGACTTCACCGGACGCCTCATGTTTGGCCGCCGGTACAGTGACGGGCTGCACCAGGCCATTGAAGCCAAAGAGAGTCTGGATGTCCGCCGGGAATCCCGCACCCTGGCCACCATCACTTTCCAGAATTATTTCCGTATGTACCAGAAAATTGCCGGTATGACAGGTACTGCCAAAACGGAAGAAGAAGAATTCAAGGCCATCTACGGCATGGATGTGGTGGAGATTCCCACCAATGAACCGGTGGTGCGGGAAGACCATGCCGATGCCATTTACAAGAATGAACCGGGAAAATACGCGGCGGTGGTGGAAGAAATCATTGAACACCATGCCACGGGTCAGCCGGTGCTGGTGGGTACCATTTCCATTGAGCGGTCTGAGCTTATTTCCCGCATGCTGCAGAAGAAAGGCGTGAAGCACGAAGTGCTTAATGCCAAACAGCACGAGCGTGAAGCCGAAATTGTGGCCCAGGCAGGCCGCAAAGGTGCGGTGACCATCGCCACCAACATGGCTGGCCGCGGTACAGACATTCTGCTTGGGGGTAACCCGGAATTTCTGGCAAAGCGGGATCTGAAGGCGAAAGGCATTGACGATGAAGTATTGGCGGCTGTCACAGCCCTCACCATCCCCGACGATCCTGAAATACAGGCCGTTGCCCGGGAGTATGAGCGGCTTTATCAGCAGTATAAACAGGAAACCGATACAGAGCACCAGGCAGTCATTGCCGCCGGCGGCCTGCATATTATCGGAACCGAACGTCATGAATCCCGGCGTATTGACAACCAGCTGCGGGGCCGTGCCGGCCGGCAGGGAGACCCGGGTTCTTCCCGCTTCTTCATCTCTCTTGAAGATGATCTCATGCGTCTTTTCGGGGGTGAGCGGATGCAGGGACTGGTGGAAAAACTGGGACTGGAAGACGACATGGCCATTGAACACGGCATGTTGTCCAGATCCATTGAAAATGCACAGAAAAAAGTGGAAGGCCGCAACTTTGGCATTCGAAAGCATGTGCTCCAGTATGATGACGTGATGAACAAACAGCGTGAAGTCATCTACAACGAACGTCGCAAGGTGCTGGATGGGGAAGACATGCGGGATCAAATCCTGGCCATGGTGGAAACCATCGTCGACAACGCTCTGGATCTGTATACCGCCAACAGCGAATACCCGGAAGAGTGGCAGTTGGAGGATCTGAACCGGCATCTCCAAGCCCAGTTCGGCCTGGAAACCTTCTACAATGCTTCAGACGTGGAATCCCTGACTAAGCAGGGGCTGCGGGAAGAAATTCTGCAGCACTGCCTGGCTCATTATGAGGTGAAAGAGCAGGAAATCAGTTCCGAACGCCTTCGTGAAATTGAGCGAATCCTGATGCTCCGGGTGGTGGACACCAAGTGGATGGACCATATCGACGCCATGGATCAGCTGAAACAGGGGATTGGTCTCCGGGCCATCGGGCAGGAAGACCCGGTGCGGGCTTACCAGAAGGAAGGCTTTGACATGTTCCAGGAGATGATCCGCAACATTCAGGAAGAGACGGTGAAAGTGCTCTTTCATCTCCAAAAAGATGCGGTGGTGCAGCGAAAAGCAGTGGTCAAGGTGAATCCTGTTCCCGGTGGTGACGGCAGCGTTTCCGGCACTGGTACCGTGGTGAATAAAGAGAAAGTGGGTCGCAACGATCCCTGCCCCTGCGGCAGCGGTAAAAAATACAAAAAGTGTTGCGGTGCTTAACAATAGAAGCGTAACAATAAGGAAGGTGAAATGATGCTGAATTTGGAAAATCTCCGGGCAGAGGTGCAGGAGCTGAAAGAAAACATCACTGAAATGGGGGCTTCTCTTTGACGTCCCAGGTCTGCAGCAGCGAATGGAAGAACTGGAACTGAAAATGGCATCCCCTGGCTTTTGGGATGATCCCGACATTGCCCAGGAGGTGCTGAAAACCAGCAAGAACCTCCAGAACAAGGTGGCGGAATACCAGGGATTGGAAAAGGCCCACGATGATCTGATGACCCTGCTGTACTTTTTGGAAGAAGGGGAGTCGGAGTTTGAAAAAGATTTTGTGAAAGGGCTGGAAGGCCTTAAAAAAAAGGTGGAAACCATCCAGCTGAAAACCCTCCTTAGCGGTGAGTACGATCACTTGAACGCCATTGTCTCCATTCATGCCGGCACTGGCGGACTGGACGCCCAGGACTGGGCAGAAATGCTGTACCGCATGTACACCCGGTGGGCAGATGCCAGCGGCTACGGGCTGGATGTCTACGACCTTCAGAATGACCCGGAAGCCGGCATTAAGAGCGTTACTTTTACCGTTAAGGGAGAAAATGCTTATGGCTATATGAAGGCGGAAAAGGGGGTTCACCGGCTGGTACGGCTGTCTCCTTTTGACACTGCCGGCAAACGACACACCTCCTTTGCTTCGGTGGATGTCATGCCTGAGTTGGACGATACGGTGGAAGTGGACATTCAGGTGTCAGACCTGCGTATCGACACCTACCGTTCCAGTGGTGCCGGAGGCCAGCACGTGAATAAAACGGATTCGGCGGTGCGGATCACCCATATCCCCACGGGAATTGTGGTGCAGTGCCAGAACCAGCGTTCACAGCATTCCAATAAGGAAACAGCTCTGAAAGTGCTGAAAGGCAAGCTTATTGAGCTGAAAATAGAAGAGAACAAAGAAAAAATCGAGGAGCTTCAGGGAGACTACAGCCAGATTGCCTGGGGAAGTCAAATTCGTTCCTATGTGTTCCATCCCTACAGCATGGTGAAAGATCACCGCACCAATGTGGAAGTGGGGAATGTGTACGGTGTCATGGATGGGGATCTGGATCCCTTTATATACGGTTACTTGCGGGAACAGATGAAGGCCTGATGCTATGTGCATTATCATCAAAGGATTTCATTGCAGGATACTCTCTAAAAGCGGGGTGTTCAGCAGTTGTTCACTAAATGAATGAATAAATGAATGAGGAGGCGCAATTGATGTCAATGGAACAGTTGTTGGAAAAGTTCACTGAAGCGCAACAAGAACAGTTGGCCAAGTGTCAGACAATTGAAGAGGTTGAAAAACTGGCGGAAGACCAGGGAATCCAATTGACTGCCGAGGAAATGGCCTTGGTGGAGGAAGTATTCAACCAGATGGGAGAATTGAATGAAGAGGAGCTGGATCATGTTGCCGGCGGCTGGTTTTTTTTAAACAAAAAGATAAAAGAAACTCCCTTGCCCAGCAGTGCACGCATGTTCTCCAAAGAATAAACCGCTGCTTCAATCATTTGGTGCATCTCATTTCCAAACTAATAATAAGCGGGTGGCTGTCCAAGCTCTTGGACAGCCACCCGCTTATTGCATGGTTTCATAACCAATGAAAGAGCATGTCATAAAACCTGTGGACAAAGATATGTCACAGAAAACCCGCCAGGAGATTCGGCGGGTTTTATCGATAGGATGTTTACATCATGATATCCAGCAGGAGCCCTCGTATGTCATCCAGACGCTTTAAAACTTTGATACGGTCTGTTTCCTGATCCAGAAATTCCTTAGTGAGTTCGTCCAGCTCCCGGTCCACATTTTTCACAATACAATAAACCCGGTGCCGCCCCCGGCGGTCGAGAAAATTCTGCTTTGAAAACTGGTGAGAATTCTTGGAAGCCACATCCAGAAACTCTTTCACCAGTTTCTTGTAGTGAAGCACGTCGTTCAAATAAAGGCGCTCGCCGATTTTTTCCGCCTGGGCGGTGATTTTTCCGTAGAGGTCTTGCAAGTGCTCCCGTACATGCTCAGATTTCACATGATCCAGCTTTTCCATAAAGACCCGCTGGGCAGGTTTCAGATGTTCCTGCTCAAGGACTTCCGGCCGTGAGATTACTTCTTTGGGCATGGCTTGTTCAATGCGTGATACCATGGGAATCGCTCCATCTCTATTAACTCACCACAATGGTGACATGGTGGGGTATGCGTCATGAATCTCTTCAACATATCAATCGGCGTAATGGCCATAAATCTTAAGAGGTGGGGCAGTTCTTTTCATGGTAATGAATGAGAGGGATTGTCGCTGTCCCATCAGAGGAATCACCGGTTGCCGGTTAAGAGAAGACGAACCCGTGTCGATAACCTTATAGAAACTTAATCATGAAGATTTCTTTATGGCAACTTATTCATGAAACTTCTTCGAAATGGATGAAGAACAACAGGATATCACTGCAATCGATGGGTGCATCCATCAATGCTTCATGAACCAACCAATGAACCAACTGATAAACTGACAAAGGAGAAAAGCCCATGATCAGCTCTTTTTTTGATAAAATCAATGTGCCTGTGCGACAACCCACTTATGGTCGTCCTGACAACCGGCAAGCCCTCACCGGCGTGCTGCTGGAAAAAAACGGCCGGGAAGTCAGCGTGATGGTTTCTGAGTCCCGGGTGGTAAAAGCCTTGCTGAAAGAACCTCTTCAACAGGAGCCAGGTGAAAAAGTGGTCATCGACCGGCGCCAGATCCAGCAGATGGAAACCCAGGAAAAGAAAGCCGATGAAAAAATGCCTCAGGAAAAGACGGTTGAGGAAAAAACAGCGGCCAACCCTGCAGATAAACTACTGGAACGCCTTCAGGTGCCGGTGAATGAGGATACCCGAAAAGCACTTGAAAACCTGGAAAAGTTTGGGCTGGAAGTGAACCGCGGCAATCTCATGGCCCTGACCACCGCCAAAAGTTTACTGGAGCAAGTGACAGGTCAGCTGACCCATGAAAAAGCCCTGAAGCTTTTGGAACAGCAGATCGATCTTGAACGCACCTCCTTACAGGAGTTGGCTCAGCGCCTTCGTGAAATGCCAGAGGAAAAAGAAACATTTTCTTTTCTGAAATTTCTCGGGTTGAAAAAAGAGATGACCACCAGTGAGGCGGAAAAACAAGCCCAAAAAATCTACGGACAGAAGATGGGAAAAGACGTGGCAGATGCCATCAAAGCACTGGATAAGCAGGGAATCACCATCAGCCGTCAACAGGTGGACCGGCTCATTAACCTGCAGGAAAAAATCTTCGGGCTGAAAGACCTGAAAGATGAAACCCTGACAGAAGTACTCAAGGGAAAAATTGAACCCAGTCTTGAAAATATCTATAAACTTCATCGCGGCGTTCGTCAGGGCATGGTGGCCCCTCCGGCTGCCCCTGGTTCAGGAATGGGATATGGCGACCCAGTGAGCGTGCCCCCTGCGGCGCTTCACCCCGCTGAACTGGCCAGAATGGCGGATGAGATCGGCCGGCACTTGCAGGCAGAGGGGATGGAAGTCACTGAAGAACGCATCCATCTAGCGGGCGTCCTCCTCACCGGTGGAGTGGCTGTCACCGGAGACACCTTGGAACAGATGGAATCACTGAAAGCTGCCGTACAGCTGGTGGCAGAAAAACTGGACGGTCATTTGCTGGCGGCCCTTGAAAAAGCCGGGATACAGGTTGAGAAAGAAGACATTCGCCAGCTGGCGGAATGGATTCGAGAGCATGAAGCCTTACAGGGAACCGGCAAAGAAGCCGTCTTACAGTCATCGGATACACCTACAGGGAGCACGGCAACTAACACCGAGGCTCTGAAAGCTACCCTGGAACAGCTGGAAAAGCAACTGGAAAAACTGTCGCAACTGGATGAAAAACAGCTGGCACAGCTGATTCGTCAGGGGGGAGCCCTTCGGTTGGAGCAGCTGGGCCCTGTGGCGGAACGCATCACCCTCACCGGTTTGTCTGAAACAGACCAGCAGGCACTGCGGCTGGCGCAGACACTGGGGAGGCTCTCGGAAATGAACCTGGATACGGCTGCCCTGCATCTGCGGCGCCAGGCGCCCATGACCCTGCAGCAACTGGTTGCCACCCAGGAAATGTGGAAGACTCAACAGCTGGAAGGAACAGTTTCCGGTGATGCAGGCAAAGAAGAAGCCCTTCCCATGGCAGAACCCTCCCGGGTAGACCAGGTGGTGGCCCAGTACCTGGCACAGCAGGGGATGTCCCCGGCCGCCGGCGGTGCCCACGAAGATATGGAAGCTCTGCGGGCCCTTGGCCGGCAACACCTTCCTCTGGATGAAACCCGGGTGAGTCAGCTGTACGCTTTGCGAGGTGCGGTGGAAAACCTGCAACAAATGACCCTTGACGAAGCCCGGCAGTTGGTGACATCAGCTGACCCAACATCAACAGGAACACCGCTGGAAGAAAAGCCTCTCCTGGAACTGGTGCCCCAGGCCCTCCAACAGGCAGAAGGTGGTGGCAGCCTGGAGGCCGGATTTCAAAAAATAGAACTCTTACAGCTCTTGCAGCAACTCACTCCCGATGTGTTGGCTCTGCATATGAAGCATGAGCTGCCCCTGACACCGGAAGCCCTCAAACTGACGCTGCAGCTTCTGGGCGGACAGATGGATCTGGAAAATTACCGGCAGGAGATGACACTTCTGATGGGGCGATCCTCCAATGAAAATCTTCTGGCTGATAAAGAAAACGTGGGGCAGCCAGGAGATAAACTCCAGCAACTTGAGAACATCACCATGCCCCGGGAAATGGATGGGCGCATGGAAATGCTCCTGAACCGTCATGTCACCGAACAGTTTCCCCACGCCTCTTCAGACCCGGAGACGGGAGCACTTCTAAAGGCAGCGGCCCACGCCCTCATGGCACAGCAAATGCCCGTGAACCGGGAAAGTCTTCAGGAAATGATGCAGTTGATGCGGCTGGCAGACGATGTGGAACAGCGCCTTAATCAGCAAGGTATGCTTCCTCCTGAGAGGGGCGGCGCGCCGGTGATGCAACAATCCCTGGAAGAGCTGATGAACAGCCTGAAAGCCACAACAAAAGAAGAAACGGTGCTGCCAACAGCTCCCACCACATACCAGCTGGAGAAGATGGCGACAACCCTCAGCAGCCTTCAGGCACTGGCAGGTGAGACGGATCGGAAAGAAAGCCTGTTGTCTCTTTTGATTAAAAACGCCACCCCTCTCACCCTGCAGGAAGTGAAGCAAATGGATCTTTTTTTGCAAAACCGCCATCAAACAGGCCAGCTGCTGGGTCAAATAATGGATTTACTGAAAGAAGAGGGCAATAACGGCAACCGATATGCCCAGGAGGCAGTCCAACAGCTTTCCCGCTTGATGGAACAGGCCACTGGCCAGCTTCGCAGCGGACAGGGCGCCGATGAGCAGCTTTACCGGGATGCTGCCCGCATTCTCCGCGAACTGGAGCCGGCACTTCAGCAAATGAATCCGGAGGCCAGGGAAAGCCTGGGTCAGGCAGGGGAGCGTCTCCTCAACTCCCTTGAGCTGCAGCAGCAGCTGAACCGGGAAGATACGGTGTTTCAGTTGCCCTTCATGCTGGGGGGGCAGTTGCAGAACCTGCAGGTTTATTTCATGAATCAGCGAAAGAACAAAAAAATTGACCCTCAGGACATGACAGTGCTGTTAAACTTCGACACCCGGCACATGGGAAATCTCAATGTGTTTGTGGGTGTGAAGTACAAAAAGATCGTCATGAAAATTGGTGTGGCCAGACAGGAAGATAAAGAATGGATCGACGCCCGCCGGGAAAAACTGGAAGAGATGATGGCGGCTCTGGACCTTGAAATCAAAGACCTGAGCTACCGGGTGGAAGAAGAGCAGCATCTTATGAGCCTGGCCGAAGACCTGCAGGCATTCCGGGGCGTGCGTCATGGCCGGCTTGATCTGCGGATTTAGGGGGCGCTTCCATGAAAAAGGAATCCAAGTCATCGCCAAAATTGAAAAGTGCTGTAGCCCTGCGCTATGATTTGCAGAAAGACTTTGCCCCCCGCATCACCGCAAAGGGAAAGGGCATTGTGGCTGAGAATATTCTCCGCCAGGCAGAAGATCACCAGGTGGCAGTGGTGGAAAACGAAAGGCTGGTGAAGGAATTGCTTCAGTTTGAGCTGGGAACAGAAATTCCCCCAGAGCTGTATGATATTGTGGCTCAGATTCTGGTGTTTGTGGAGTCGGTGGATGAAGAAAAAGGGCTTGCAGCCCTAAAACAGCAGAAACATTTATAAAGAATGCTTCAACCTCTAAAGTTGGTGGAATTTCCAGTCGATATAGGTGTTGAAACCAATCATCATCACCCCATCGACTGTGAACAACTGTCACATACAAAGCACTTCAGGATCATCGGCAAAGTGCCACGGAGGGCATCACCGCCGCGTCAGTACCATGGAGGGTTCAGACATCAAATTAAATTGAGTGGAGGGAATCACCCATGAGAATCAATCACAACATACCGGCACTGAATGCTCACCGAATTTTAAACCGTAACAATACCAGCGCAGCAGGCACCATGGAACGCCTGTCTTCAGGCCGCCGCATCAACCGTGCCAAAGACGATGCCGCCGGCATGGCCATCAGTGAAAAAATGAAAACCCAGATTCGTGGACTTCGAAAAGCCAGCCAGAACACCCTTGACGGCATTTCATTGATTCAGACGGCAGAAGGTGCCATGAACGAAGTGCATGCCATGCTGCAGCGAATGCGGGAATTGGCAGTGCAATCGGCCAACGGCACCACCACCGATGATGACCGGGCTGCCATTCAGGCAGAAGTGAACCAGTTGACCTCTGAAGTAAACCGGATTGCCAATGGCACCGAGTTCAATACACGAAATCTATTGAGAGGCAATGAAGCTCCAGATTCAAATACAATAACACATAGAATGAGCACTGGTGCACCAGCTAGTGTTCAAGGTATGATGAAGCCTGATGTTGACATTCAATCAGAATCACTGAGTATTATCATTGACGGCCAGACGAGAACAGTACGATTGAATAGCGTAGATGAGGAAGCCGGTTTCGATCAAAGATTGGAAGTTATTAATAATGCACTTGGTGATTTAGGGTCAGCTGTGTGGCTAGATCAGAATAGAGGAATATTTGAGATTCGAACTACAACAGTTGGTGGAAACAGTAGTGTTTCCATTGAAGGATCCACTAAGGCTTTAGAAGCATATGGACTCCAGGCAGGAAGATTTCCTGGAACAGCAGAGATTGACGCAGGAAAAGCAACTGGATCCATTTATTTCAATGGTCTTCCTGAAGCAGGCTCTACCATAACGATTGGAGAGAATAGAATTGAGTTTTACGATAGTAACGTTGCTCCTTATACAGGTTCCAACAGACCAATTGATATTTTCAATAAGGCGGCAGGGGCATATAGAACTGAACAAGAAATCATTGATATCATCACAGACATGGATTTTGTAGGTGTTGGGGAAGTGAGACAAGACACCATTCCCGGGTTGTTCTTGAATATAGAGACTGCAAGCATAAAAAAAGGGACCGGCGGGGTTGCTAATTTCGATGAAGATGTCGAAAGACAAGCTGGAGAATACGAGGTTCGTCTCCTCACCAACCCACAACCTGGAGATACGATCACCATAGCCGGAGTTGAATTTGTGTTTGGTGGAGATGACATAATAATTGGTGCTAATCTAGGCGAAACTGCTGAAAACCTTCGTTTAGCCATCGATTCATCTTCTTTAGGAGAGAGATTCACTAGCTCACCTGGAGGAGTCGGTGTTATTGAGCTTGAAGAAGTTAGAATTGCAGGCACTGGAGCCACCCCGCTTGAGGTAATCCCAACAGGCACATTGAATGCTACAACAAGCATAACCGAAGATAGCAATCTTGGTGTTTATAGTTTTGATATAGATGACGCTTTTTCTGACTGGGACAGAATAAACATCGGAGGAAAGGTGTACTTGTACAAATCTGATGGGAGTGGCGATTTTACCGGAGGAACTATTGCGCAGCAAGCAGCTTCTCTTGCTGCTATCATTGAAGAAAGAGATGGCAGATTTTCCGTAACTTCAACTGGAGGCATAATTACAATCACTGAAAACAGTATGACACAAGTTTCTAGTCCTGATCTTGCGGCACCTATGGTGTTTCAAGCTATTGAAGTCCCAGGAGTGTACTCGTTTGAGTTGCAAGATATTCCTGAACCTGGAGATAGAGTAACAATTAGCGGTCAGGTATTTGTCTTTGGAAGTGATCCCGGACAAGTGGAGATTGGATCGACGATTGTAGAAACTGCTGCCAACTTGAGAAATGCCATAACACTAAATACGGATCTTATGGCACGATTTGAAACTGCTGGCGGGACAGGCGCAACGATCAGACTGAGAGAGCAAGTAGGAGAAGCTACTGGTGAAAAACCTGTATTCACTACAACGATGAGTACTAAAGTGAATAGAGTTATTCTCGAAGCCGAAGTCGATGGTTTTGCAGGACAAGCTGTATTCATCGAAGGAACTCCAAAGGAATTTGTGGCAAACTTGCAAATAGGTCCTAACCAGGGGCAGGGATTCCGACTGTCGGTGGGCGATATTCGTGCGGACAAGTTATTAATTAGCTCAAATTCTCCGGACGGAAATACTGGTGTTACTGGGGCTGCGTTTATTGAAATTGCAGGTGTGACTGATGGCTTATCAGAACGCACAATTCAATATGCAGTGAATGTGTCAACAGAGGAGTATGCGACTTCGGCCATCACGGTTTACAACAACGCCATTGTCAAAGTGGCCCAGCTGCGTGGTGAGCTGGGTGCCATTCAGAACCGGCTGGAGTACACCTCTGCCAACCTGGACAACACTCAGGAAAACATGACAGCGGCCCTTTCCCGTATTGAAGATACCGACATGGCCCTTGAAATGAGTGAATACACCAAAATGAACATCATGATGCAGGCTGGTACCAGCATGCTGGCCCAGGCTAATCAGATGCCCCAGATGGTGCTGCAGCTGCTGGGATAATCAGTGGCTGATGATGACTTAAAACGATGGAGCCGATCATCAGAAGAGATGATCGGCTCTTATGTGAATTGTTGATAACGTCGATAGACGTGAACTGATGGGAAAGCAGGGGAGGTTTAACGATGACAGAGCAAGAACAGTTGGAGCAGCAGGTAGCCCAAGCCAGTGACATCGATCTGGTGGTCATGCTGCTGGAGGGAATCAATATTCGTCTGGGTGAAGGCATTGAAGCTGTGACTTCCGGTGATCATGAACGACTGACAACGGCTGTGGAAAAGGTGCGTGCCATTTTGGGAGAACTGCTGGCAACCCTCTGGGGTGACTCAGAGGTGGCCATTCAATCACGGCAGATCTATCTCTACATGAACAAACTGGTGACAGATGCGGCTAATCGGCAGGCAAATGAACCGCTGGAAGAAGCTAAGAAGGTACTGAAGCCGTTGCTGGATGGCTGGCAGCATCTGGCAAAGCACCCAGAGCTGGCAGAAGCACCGACAGCCACCCAAGGCCCCTCAGTGGTGGCAGGCATGACCTATGGCAAGGGAACTCTGAATGAAAGCGTGATGAACAGCGGGAACCGGCTGGGCAAAGGCTGAAGCGCTTCAATAAAACTGACGACTTTTCACCAACTAAAAGACCGGAGAAGCGGCCCACGCTTACTCCGGTCTTTTGGTTATACTCCCTGCTGACTGCCAATTAACATTGTCACTTTTGAAGTTAACAAATCACTATTCCCTGTTAACGAGCCACTTTAGCTCAGTGGTATAATGATCTTTGCCGCTTTTGAAGTTAACAATTCACTATTCCCTGTTAACTATCCACTGCCATTTATTGGAACTTGTCTGACGCTTCTTTGTCCAAAGAACTGTCGGAAGCTGTCTCATCGTAACGAGCCGGGTCATATTGGTCATCCTGGTTGATGGAGTCATCCTGGTAAGCCGGATAAGCATCGCTTTTGTCATATGCCGCTGCAGGACTTATGACCTGCTCTGTCTTTTCTTCATAAGTGGTGGGTCTTTCCAGCAGCTGCTCACGGGTCACGAACTGATCCAACAACTCGGTGGTTTCCCGGGTCATTTGGTTCAGCACCTGAGCGGTTGATGCAATTTCTTCCACCGAAGCCGAAGACTCCTGAGAAGCGGCTGCGATTTGCTGGGCGATGGCTGACTGATCCATGGCAACGGAAGAAATATGGTCAATTTTGGATAGAATGGAGTCTTTGCTGCGGTTGACCGAACTGATGGAGGAACTTGCCTGACTGATTTTTGGCGGCATTTTGGTAATGTCGTTGAGGATGGCTTTGAAGGAATCAATGGAGTTGTGAACCACGTCCTCCTGCTTTTTCAGTTGCTGAATGTTATCCGCGGTGGTTTTGACGATGGTATGGCTTTCGTGAACGATGCCTTCCAACAACTGGTTGATATGAGCCGAAGACTGGCTGGATTGCTCTGCCAGTTTTCGCACCTCGTCAGCCACAACAGCGAAGCCTCTGCCGGCATCGCCTGCCCGGGCGGCTTCAATGGCAGCATTCAGTGCCAGTAGATTGGTCTGGGCAGAAATTTGATTGATGGAATTGGTGATGTCTCCAATTTCCCGCAAACGCTTATCCAACTGCTGCACCTGCTGGCCAATGTCATTGAAGGCCTGGCCGATGATGGCGGTGGAGCTCACCAGCTCATTCAGTTGACTGCTGCCTACAGAAACCAGCTCGCCGGTCTTTTCGGCATCTGACTGGACAGATTCAATGACCTGCACGGTGCCCTCCAGTTCCCGTCCAAAATCACCGAGAATCTGGCTGATGGCTGCCAGTTCCTCTGCCTGGGAATTGGAGCCGGAGGCAACTTCCTGAATGGAGGTGGCCACTTCCTGAGAAGCCAGTGACATATCATCGCAGATTTTTGCCAGGGAGTGGGCACTTTCATCAGTATACCCCATGTTCTGCTTGGTTTGCTGAAGGGTTTCAGAAACCCGGGTTAAGGTGATGGCCAGCGCTTTTTTGATGGAGCCAAACTCATTTTTCTGGTTCTCATCCAGCTCTGGAGTAAAGTCGCCGGTGGCAACCACTTCAAAAACCTTGCTAATTTCTTTGGTAGAAGAACGGATAATCAACATGACGACAAGGGAAATAAAGAACAGCAACAGTGCGGCAATGAAGGTAATACTGATGATTTTGCGCACATTCGCCTGATGAATGGCCAGACTGTCCTCATAAAGAACGCCGGCCATTTCACGGTCTTGGTCCATGATGATGGAGAGGTTGTTGATCATGGAACGGCCCATGGTTTCCAGAGAGCCGGAAAGCTGGGCAACGGATGATTGAAGCTCGAACAGCTCCAGTTCCTGCTCGGAGGCACCTTCTTCAGGCGCGGCAGCAGGTGAAGCCTCTGTCTGCCGGGGTGGTTCGGCAGCTGTATCAACCTCAGGAGGGGAAGTTTCAGCAATGCCTTCCAACGGTTCACCCTCAGTCTGGGTGTCTCCCGGCACTTCGGCGGTTGGCGCTTCGCCGGCTGTGGCGGCTCGTGCCTGGGCACTTTGGGCTACCCGAACCTCCCGGCTGAGACGCGAGTGCTGTTCCAGGCTTGCTGCGAAAGTCGCCCAGGTATTGAGAAAATCACCGTGAGTTCGCTTGGCTGTGTCAAAAAGAACTTGTTGGTTGGAATCTGGTCGAATACCTTCACCGTAAGCTGTGAAAAGGGCAGTGGTGGACTCGTTTAACTTCTCCACTTCATCAGCCACGCTGGGGAAGTAACCATAGGCCGTCAGACGACCGATTTCCAGCCGGGCAACCATCAGCTGATTGGTCAGCTCCATGGCCAGTTGTGTGCGGAGAACCGCCTCTTCATTGATTCGCTCCACATTCTGGTTGATGGCGTTCATTCCCTGAAGCCCGCTGTAGCCAATCCAGGCAGTGGACAGGATCGCCAGCAAAACAATCACGGCGATGCTGTGGGTGATACGCAGGTTGTTGAATAGCTTATGCATAGTCTTCCTCCTTCAGTCATCTAAAAATATCACAAGCATTATGTAAGGGGCCCAATAAGGGCGCGAACAACAAGAACAACAAGAATGACAGGACTTAGGGAAACATGATGGATTTAAATAATGAGGAATGGGAAACTGAAAAAGAAAAGCAGCCTCAGCAGTGGCGGTTCACCTGATGGTAAGTATAAATGATAACGTTGCTGTTATTTTTATACTAACATCCATTTTACCATAGTCGAAAGAGGGAAACCAGTCTTGAATACGTTTTCTTTGACAGTCTTCTTTTCGGCGTGATCATCGTCAGGGCCGGAGCTTTCAGCAGTGGATACCGGCATGGATATATCAACAGCTGAGTCAAAGGCTGATTTCTATTGGAAGTCAAAAAGGCCAGCCCGGCTGCGTTCTTCGAAAAATATGCTATACTGAAATCATTCTATCCAAACAAATACAAGGGGGAACACCATGATGGATTTTGTTCAAATACTGGCAGGCGAATTTCATCTAAAAACGTCGCAGGTGGCACAAACACTGGCGCTTTTGGAGGAAGGCAACACCATACCGTTTATTGCCCGTTACCGGAAAGAAATGACCGGAGGCATCAGTGATGAAGTGCTGCGGGACCTTCATCAGCGGTTAACATACCTGCAAAACCTGCAGCAGCGGCGGGAAGAAGTGCACAGGCATATCACCCAGCTGGAAGAAATGACCCCTGAGCTGGAAGAAAAGCTGGCAAAAGCCACCACACTGACAGAAATCGAAGACCTTTACCGGCCTTACCGGCCCAAGCGGCGCACCCGGGCCACCATTGCAAGGGAAAAAGGGCTGGAAGTCCTGGCAGGCTGGCTGCAAAGCCGGGATGTTCCCGGCCACGACCCCCTCACAGAAGCCGCAGCGCATCTTAACCCTGAACAGGAGGTCAACACACCTGAGGAAGCCCTTCAGGGTGCCATGGATATTGTGGCGGAAGATCTGGCTGATGAAGCGGAGCTGCGGAAAAAACTGCGGCGGCTCTTATGGCAGCAGGGAGAACTGGCGGTGAAAGCCAAGGATGAAACGGCAGAGTCAGTCTATGAAATGTACTATGACCACCGGGAACCGGTGAAAAAAATACCGGATCATCGGGTGTTGGCAGTCAACCGGGGCGAAAAAGAAGCGTTTCTGAAAGTGGCGCTGGTGATTCCGGAAACAGTGGCAGTGACGCAGCTGGAAAAAGCGCTTCTGGTGTCAGAAACCGATCCGCGCAATGAAACCCTGCGGGAGGTTGCTGTTGATACATGGAAACGGCTGCTGCTTCCCTCCCTTGAAAGAGAAGTGCGTAACGAACTCACCGAAAGGGCGGAAGCCGCCGCCATCGTTCTTTTTGGCAAAAACATGACCGGCCTGCTGATGCAGCCACCGGTAACTGGGAAACGGGTGCTGGGCATTGACCCTGCCTATCGGACCGGCTGTAAACTGGCGGTGGTGGATGAAACCGGCCGGGTGCTGGAGACCACCACCATTTACCCCGTGCCTCCTCAGAATGAAATGGTCAACTCTGCCGCCACAGTGAAGCGCATGGTGGCCGGCCATGGCATCACCGCCATGGCCATCGGCAACGGCACCGGATCCCGGGAAACAGAGCAGTTCATTGCTTCCCTCATCCCCTCTTTCCCCCACCCGGTGGCCTATGCCATTGTCAGCGAGGCAGGCGCCTCTGTTTATTCGGCCTCTAAGCTGGCAACAAAGGAGTTTCCTGATATGGATGTTTCCCTGCGGGGAGCAGTTTCCATCGCCCGGCGTTTGCAGGACCCCCTGGCAGAGCTGGTAAAGATCGACCCCAAGGCCATCGGCGTGGGCCAGTACCAGCACGATGTGAACCAGAAGCAACTGGAAGAACGGCTCTCAGGTGTTGTGGAAGACAGTGTGAATCGGGTAGGGGTGGATGTGAACACCGCATCGCCCTCCCTCTTACAGTATGTGGCGGGCATCAGCAAAACAGTGGCTGAGAACATTGTGGCCCATCGGGAAGCCAATGGAGGATACACTGACCGAAAAGAACTGCTGAAGGTTCCCCGCCTGGGTCCGGCTGCCTTTACCCAGTGTGCCGGTTTTCTTCGGATTCGCCAGGGAAAAAACCCCCTGGACAACACGGCGGTGCATCCGGAATCCTATCCCCAGGCACAGGCGCTGCTGAATAAAGTGGGCCTCACCCCCGCTGATCTGGCAGCAGATCGAAGCAGTCTGCTGGAAGAAAAATTGGCAGACCTGAAACTGGAAGCGCTGGCAAAAGAACTGGACATGGGGCTGCCCACCCTCCGTGATATGGTGGCAGAGCTGAAAAAGCCGGGACGTGACCCCCGGGAAGAACTGCCGAAACCGGTGTTTCGAACCGATGTCATGAAAATGGAAGACCTGGAACCGGAAATGGAGCTCACCGGTACGGTGCGCAATGTCATCGACTTTGGTGCCTTTGTGGATATCGGCGTCAAGCAGGACGGCCTGGTGCACATCTCTGAGTTGCGGAATGGCTTTGTGAAACACCCCCTTGATGTGGTGGCGGTGGGTGATGTGGTGACAGTTCGGGTGCTCAGTGTGGATCTCAAGCGCCAACGCATTGCACTCACCATGAAAAAAGAAAAATAGTTGCACGAAAGGCCGCCTTGCCTTATAATGAAAGCAAAGGCGGCCTGTGCTGCTTCATACAAGTCTTCAGGGCAGGGTGAAATTCCCGACCGGCGGTAAAGTCCGCGAGTCGCTGTGGCGATTGAACTGGTGAGATTCCGGTACCGACAGTATAGTCTGGATGGGAGAAGATGAACGTGTTTTTGTTAATCTTGTCATGCATCGGCGCCTGAAGACCAGGCGCTCTTTTTATGAAAACAATCAGGAGGGACAACAATGGAAAAAGTGGAAAAAGCAACCCCTGTCACCCGTTCCCGGCTGACCACCAGCCAGTTGACCAAAATATCGGCCCTGGCGGTCATGGCCTATGTGTTAATGTTTCTGGAGTTTGGGCTTCCTTTCTTCCCAGGATTTCTAAAAGTGGATTTCAGTGATTTGCCAGCCCTCATCGGCGCATTTGCCATGGGGCCTGTGGCAGGTATTCTGATTCAGCTGGTGAAAAACCTGATTCACTTTATCACCAAAAGCTGGTCTGGCGGTGTGGGAGAATTGGCCAATTTTATTGTGGGCGTCTTTTATGTGGTGCCGGCAGCCTTGATTTATCATTACAAAAAAGATCAAAAACATGCCCTGCTGGGTATGTTGGTGGGCACTGTTTGCATGACTGTTCTGGGATCTTCTGCCAACTATTTTGTGCTGATTCCCATGTACTCCCAGTTTATGCCCCTGGAAGCCATTATTGAAATGGGTGCGGTGATCAACCCCCGCATTGTCGATGTGAAAACCCTGGTTCTTTACGGCATCGCCCCCTTCAATTTTTTTAAGGGGCTTATGATCGCCGGAATGACCCTGGTACTCTACAAGCGCATTTCACCCCTTCTGAAAAAATGAGTTTCCCTGGCCGGATCCTCTTGTCAAAATGCGCCAGTGTGCTATACTGAAAAAAGTAATGATCCAAACCATCAGGGCTTCCGGAAATACGGGAGCCCTCGCCTTGGTTTTTTGGAAGGAGAAGCAGTTCATGAGCATGTGTCGAAAAGTTGTGAAGCAGAGCCAGACCGAAGCCATTGCGGCAAAGCTGGCAACCCTTTTGAAGCCGGGAGACGTGGTCTGTCTTTCCGGTGATCTGGGAGCAGGAAAAACCACTTTCACCAAAGCCCTGGGAAAGGCCATGGGAATCAGGGAAAACATCACAAGCCCCACCTTTAACCTGGTGCAGGAATACGAGGGTGATATGCCTCTTTATCATTTTGATGTCTACCGGTTATTGAAACCAAGTGAGTTCAGAGACCTTGGAGCAGAAGAATATTTTTCGGGGGCGGGTGTCTGTGTCATCGAATGGGCCAACCTGGTAAAGGAGTACCTGCCTGAGCGACACCTGTGGATCGAAATCAAGTGGCTGGATGCCAGACGTCGCGAAATTTGCATCACCCCTTCGGAGACCTTTGGAAACGCGCTGGTGAAGGAGCTGGGAATCACATGAAACTTCTCGCTGTGGAAAGTACTTCCATGGCTGCGGGTGCAGCCCTCATAGAAGAAGGCCGGCTGCTGGGTGAAATTCGGCTAAATCACCGTAAAACCCATTCGGAACAGCTGCTTCCCATGGTGGACCAACTCCTGACCCTCTGTCAGTGTTCCATGGAGTCCCTGGAAGGGCTGGCGGTTTCTGTAGGGCCCGGCTCTTTCACGGGAATTCGTATCGGTGTGGCCACTGTCAAAGGACTGGCGCAGGCGCTGAATCTTCCCGTTGCAGGGGTGTCCACACTGGAGACACTGGCCTGGCAGGTGGCGCCCTTTCAGGGGCGGGTGGTGCCACTGATGGACGCCCAGCGGAATCTGGTTTATACGGCGGGTTATCACTTTCACCGGTGTGGTGAAGCACCGCCGGAAATCATCACGCCGCCGGATGTGTTGCATATTCAGGAACTGTTGGAAACACTTGTTTCAGAATCAATGGTTTCTCAAGAGAAGCCAATTCTCTTTACCGGTGATGCCCTGCCACTCCACCGGGAGCGCCTGAAAGGGGTGCTGGGAGACAGGGCGGTTTTTGCCCTGTCCATCCACGCCATGCCTTCTGCTGCGGCCCTGGCCCAGTGCGGTCTTTTCAAAATGAAGGCGGGTGAAGGAGTTGACCCGGCAAAGGTACAGCCGGTTTATCTGCGCACTTCCCAGGCGGAAAAAGTCCATCACCAAAAGGAACTTCTGAAAAAGGCGGGAAAATGAAGATGAAGACAGAACAGGGAGAAATTCGAGCCATGACAGCGACAGACATTCCCGGTGTCATTGACATTGAAAAAGCATCCTTCACCACCCCCTGGACTCATCACGCTTTTCGTCTGGAGTTGAAAAACCAGCTGGCAGTTTACCGGGTGGCTGTGGCGGCGGGTAAAATCGCTGCCTACGGAGGCATGTGGCTCATCATTGATGAAGCCCATGTCACCAATGTGGCCGTTCACCCTGATCACCGGGGGCAGCATTGGGGAGAAAACATCATGCGTGTCCTCATGGCAGATGCCTGCAGCCGGGGGCTGCTGCGCATGACACTGGAAGTCAGAAAAAGCAATGATCCTGCCATTGCCCTATATCGAAAACTGGGTTTTCGAATGAGTGGGATTCGTCCCGGTTACTACCAGGATACGGGTGAAGATGCTCTGATTATGTGGGCTGAACTGGATCAAGGCATTTCCTGTAAAGAGACACTTTAGCGCTGCAGCCATTCCCAAGGGGGTCGCTGCAGTTTTTTACAATTCGCTGAAATGCCGCTGCTGGAGATTTTGTTCAGTCCATGGATTGGTTGTCAGACTTTTGATGAAAGGTTCCGTCATATAGAGTAACGTAAGAGTAGGGGTGGTTTCAGTGCAGTTGACAGATGCCCAGCTTGTAACAAAGATCCTGCGTGGAGACCCCACCGGCTTTCAGGAGCTGGTTTCCCGTTACCAAAAACCAGTTTTTGGCATCTGTTATCGCATGATGCGGCAACGGGAGGAGGCAGAAGACCTTTCTCAGGAAGTGTTCATCAAAGCCTACCGTTACCTGGGTCAATACAATCATGAACATAAATTTGCCTCGTGGATTCTGAAGATTGCCACCAACACCTGTATCGATGCCATACGAAAAAAACGAGTGGACACCCTGCCCCTTGATGAGGAGATCAAAACCAACCAAGAGGACGTGAGTGCTGAAAGAGCCTTTTTACAGGAGGAAGCCCATCGGGAAATTGAAGCCGCCATCGGCTCGCTTCCCCCGGATTACCGGATTGTGGTGTTGCTCTATCATCACCAGGGCCAAAGCTATCAGCAGATTGCCGACCAATTGGAAATTCCCATGTCAATGGTCAAGAACCGATTGTTCCGTGCCCGCAAAATGTTAAAAGAATCCCTGAAAAAGTTGAAGGAGGAAACCCTATGGACTGCCGAACAAGTTCAGAAATCATGATCAAACAAATGGACGGTCCACTGGCCGAAGCTGAATGGCAAGGATGGCAGCAGCACTTGTCAGCCTGCGCAAAATGCCGAAAAGAAGCGGCTGAGTGGCAGCAGCTTTCAGTGATGCTGGCGCGGCTTCCTGATCTTGACCCTTCGCCGGGATTTGAACACCGGGTCATGGCCGCCATTGACCCGATGCGCTATACCGTCCGTCAACCACATCACGCCATGAACCTGGGTATGCTGTTCATCTGGATAGGGATCATGGGAGGCGCTTCGCTGCTGGTGGTGGAAGCTGCTGCCCGCATGCAGCAATGGATGATGATATGGTTTCAGGGAACCCCCCTTTACCGCCTCTTGGCATTTGTGTATGAGTTTGTGGTGATTCGGGGAATTTTCTACTTTCTCATGCCTCAAAAGGGACTGTGGGACTGGCTGTCTCGATGGGAAACGGTTGACAGCTGGTGGGTGACCATGGGAACCTTGAACCTGGTCATGGTATTAGTGCTCATCAAAGTGATCCTGGACAGAATTCTGGCCGGCGGAAGGGGAGAAGTACGATGAATTGCTTAAATAAGAGACTGGGGTGTGCTTTTCTGATCATACTGCTGTCGGGAATGGTGGTGGAAGCGGCGCCATCGACGCAGGTTCGGGGACAACTGGTGCAGTTCCACCGCCCTGTGGAGGTGGAAGCCGGTGAGACTGTTGCCGGTGACGTGGTCAGTTTTTTCAGTACGGTCACCATTCGAGGCCATGTGGAAGGCGATGTGGTGGGTGTTTTCAGCCAGGTTACGGTGGAAGGCGGCACCGTTGAAGGTGATGCTGTGGCTGTATTTGCTCCCCTGTCTCTTCGCCGGGCTGCCGTTGAGGGAGATGCCATTTCTGTCTTTGGTGGTGTCACCGCCGATGCCCATACCGGCATCAGCGGCAGTGCTATTGGTGTGATGGGATCTGGGCTTGATGCCCGGGATGCCCAGGTACAGGGAGATCGCATTGATGTGGCTGGATTTTTGCCGGGGAACCTGAGCGGATTGCCGGTACTGGCAGTGCTCCTGGCGATTTTTCTGGGATTAAAGCAGTTGGTGGCCTTTGTGGTGGGTGTCATTGCCATTGTGGTTTTTCCGGAACGATTTGAACGCATGGCAGACAACGGCTTCGACGAAGTGGGGAAAAAAACCCTGGTGGGCATCCTGTTGAGCATGGGCGTTCTGGTGCTCATGGTGATTCTGGCCGTATCAGTGGTGGGCAGTCCGTTGGTACCCCTGGTGTTCCCGGCTTTTATGCTGCTGGAGTTTGCAGGGAATACCACCATGAAAATCGCCCTTGGACGACGAATCGGTCAGGGATTGGGGCGACAATGGGGAGCCATTCTGGAACTTTTCATTGGTTCACTGATCTACCTGTTATTGGAGATCACGTTGGTTGGCAAGCTCTTCACTTTCATTTTCAAACTCATTGGAATGGGAGAAGTCATGGACAGCCGGTTTGGAGACAGGCCGAACCACCGACAAATAGGAGGGTTGGCAGATGCCCCATCGAAATGACCGGCAGGTTGCTGAAAGGCCCGATCTGAAAATGCCGCCGCCGGGTTGGCTGACCCTGGGCATTGAAACCAGTTGCGACGAAACGGCAGTAAGTGTGGTGCGGGACGGGCGTCAGGTGCTTTCCAGCATCGTGGCCTCGCAAATTCCCGAACACCAGAAATTTGGCGGTGTGGTGCCTGAGGTGGCTTCCCGGCAGCATGTGGAAACCATTACCCAGGTAATTGATGAGGCCTTGCGAGAAGCTGAAGTCACCCTTGAGCAGATCCATCAGGTGGCTGTTACCTACGGGCCTGGACTGGTGGGGGCCCTGCTGGTGGGAGTGGCTGCTGCCAAGGCTCTGGCCTATGGAAGGCGGTTGCCCCTCAATGGCGTGAACCATATTGAAGGCCATCTTTTTGCCAATTTTATCCAATCCCCATCATTGGAGCCGCCTCTCTTGGCCCTGATTGTTTCGGGCGGGCACACGCATTTGGTGCATATGAAACATTATGGCGTTTATGAAGTTCTGGGCAAAACAAGGGATGATGCGGCGGGAGAAGCCTTTGACAAAGTGGCTCGTGTGCTGGGGCTGGGTTATCCCGGCGGCCCCCTCATTGATGCAGCGGCCCGCCAGGGTGATCCCCGGGCCATTGATTTTCCCAGGGCGGTTGTGACAGATCACCCCTGGGATTTCAGCTTTAGCGGCTTGAAGTCGGCGGTGCTGAACCACGTCAATACAGAGAGAATGAAGGGCCGTGACGTGCAGGTGGCCGATGTGGCTGCCAGTTTTCAGCAGGCGGTGGTGGATGTGCTGGTGAATAAAACGCTGGACTGTTCAGTGACAAACGGCATTAAACAGGTGGTGCTTTCCGGCGGAGTGGCCGCCAACAGCCTGCTGCGCCAGACGCTGGCTGACCGGTGCCGGGAACAGGGTATTGCCTTCTGCGCCCCTGAGCTTGCCCTTTGCACCGATAACGGCGCTATGATTGCCTGTGTGGGGTATTATGATTACTGCATGGGAGTTCGTTCCCGGTGGAACCTGAATGCAGTGGCCGGTTTGTCCATCGGGGAGCGGAACGAACAATGGTTCTTTAGAGATGAATTATTTCCTTCAGGGGAATGTTGACATAAAACAGCATCCATAACAGGATCAAAAACCGAAAGGGCAGGCAAATGCCTGTCTTTTGCCGTTTAAAATAAAAAAAGTCCAACAGATAAGTTGATTGAACATTATCTTTTTCAACTGATTCTCACCTGCAGTAACTGAGAAGATCTCTCCAGAAAAGACAGTTCATGGGGATGAAACAGGTGTGGATATTGTGGATATCTTTGAAAAGAAGTGTTAGCAAGGACTAAAACTGTGGATAACTTTGTGGAAAACATTGAAAAACTGTGGAAAAATAATGAAACCCTGCCGTCAATTGATTGAGGGCAGGGTTTTGTCAGAAATGGTGTTAACATAACTCGGATGAACCTCGTCATCACTCCTCCGCCTGCTCCAGCAAAACTTCCCATTCGCTGTACAGCGCTTCCAGTGAGGCTTTCAGATCGGTGGATTCTTCATGAATGCGGCGGCTTTCTGCTGCATCTGAATAGACTTCAGGTAAACACATGAGGGCTTCCAGTTCTTTGACCTTTGCTTCGAGCTGATGCATCTCTTTCTCCAGATTGGAGAGGTTTTTTTTCAGAGTGTTGGAGGCGTCACGTTGGCGCCGCTCCTTTTGACGTTCCTGTTTCTGGCGGGTACGGTTGTCAATCACCGGTTCCACCAGGGCCTGCTGTTCCTGGAGGAGTTGTTTTTTCTTGGCCATATAATCATCGTAATTACCGAGGTGGTGGGTCAGTCCATGGGGAGAAAACTCCAACACACCGGTGGCAATACGATTGATGAAATAGCGGTCATGGGAAATAAAGAAAAGTGTGCCATCATAAGTCTGCAGTGACTCCTCCAGGTTTTCTCTGGCGGGAATGTCCAGGTGGTTGGTGGGTTCGTCCAGCAGCAGCAGATTGTGATGGGAAAGCATGAGCTTCAGCAGCGACAATCGGGCTTTTTCGCCGCCGCTGAGATGAGCAATGGGAGTAAAAACCTCCTCGCCAACAAAGAGAAAGGCACCCAGCCAGGTGCGCAGCTGTGTTTCGTTGAACCTGGGATACGCATTGTGAAGCTCTTCCATGACGGTACAGGTTTCATCCAGATTCTTCAGTTCCTGATGGTAGTAACCTAAAGATACCTGGTGACCCAATGTCAGGGTTCCTGCGTCGGGAGAGAGTTCTCCCGCCACCATGCGAAAAAGGGTGGTTTTTCCGATGCCATTGGGACCCACCAGGGCAATCCGATCACCTCGCTGCAGGGTGAAGCTCACTGATTCGAAGAGAGGTGGCTGAGTCTCCCAGCTTTTGGACACATTTTCGACAGCCAGCACCTGCCGACCGCTGCTCTGGCCAATTTGAAAATGGAGAGAGGAAAGCACGGCCTGGTGAACCCGTTGTTGAGGCCGCTCCATTTTCTCCAGTTTTTTCTCCCGGCTCTTGGCCCGGTTTGCCAGTTTTTCAGTGCCGTGCTGCTTCATGCGCCGCACCAGCTCTTCCTGGCGCTGCATTTCCTTTTCCTGCTTCTTGGCGCTGCGCTCTTCCGCTTCAAGCATGGCTGCCTTTTTTTTCAGGGCTTCGGTATAGCCGCCGCGAAAACTGGTGACAGCTTGTTGAGCCACTTCCAGCGTCCGGTCGGTGACCTGATCAAGAAAGTAACGGTCGTGGGAAATAACTAAAATTGTTCCGGAATAGGAACGCAAAAAGCTCTCCAGCCATTCCACCGATTCGATGTCCAAATGATTGGTGGGTTCATCCAGCAGTAACAGATCGGGTTTGCTCAGCAAGAGGCGCCCCAGAGTGAGGCGGGTTTTTTGGCCGCCTGACAAAGTGTTTACCTGCCGCTGAAAATCATCTCCGTAAAAACCAAGCCCGTTCAGCACTCCCCGCACCTCGCTGCGAAAGGCATATCCGTTCTGAGCTTCAAAGCTCTCGGTGAGTCGGGCGTACGCAGCCATGACTTCTTCCAGGCGTTCATGATTGTCGGTAGAAGCGGAAGCGCCGGTCTGGGCAATGATGGTTTCCAGACGACGCAGTTCTTCCTCCATATGAAGCAGGGTTTGAAACACCACCAGCACATAATCATGGACGGTTTGATCCGTCGTCATTTCCGGCATCTGATGTTGGATGCCCATGCGCAGCGTACCGGGTATGAACAATTGCCCTTCGTCATGGGGCAGCTCTCGGGTGAGGAGTTGAAAGAGAGTGGTTTTTCCGGCACCGTTGGGTCCCACCACCCCCACTTTCTCGCCGGCATTGATGGAGAAAGAGATGCGGTCAAAAAGACAGCGGGTACCAAAATATTTAGATAATTGACTGACAGAAAGAATGACCATGTGAAAACTCCTTAAAAAACGTTATTTTATGAACAAACAGCAGACGAAAGCGTTTTTTTTTTCTTCTATTTATATTATAATGAACAGTGACCATCCTGTCATCCCGAGAAAATGAGGTGAATTGCAGTGAAAAAAGATGTGAAAAATGTATCCATGGCGGTCATCCGTCGACTTCCCAAGTATCACAGGCGCTTAAAAGAACTCATGGACAAGGATGTTACCCGAATTTCATCCAAGGAACTCAGTGTAATGATTGGGTTCACCGCCTCGCAAATTCGTCAGGACCTTAACTGCTTTGGCGGTTTCGGCCAGCAGGGCTATGGGTACGACGTGGCTGAGCTATATGGTGAAATCAGTCGGATTCTGGGGCTGACGGGGGAGTACAACACCATCATTATAGGGGCCGGAAACCTGGGTCAGGCCATTGCCAACTACTCCAACTTTGAAAAGAAAGGCTTCCACATGCTGGCGCTGTTTGAAAAAAACCCGCGTCTCATTGGCCTGCAGATCCGGGATGTTCCGGTGCTGGACATCGATGAACTGGAAAGCTTCTGCGCCGACAAAAAGATCGACATCGGTGTTATCTGTACCAACAAGGAAAGTGCTCAGGATGTGGCCGACACACTCATCAAGCTGCCTGTGAAAGCCATCTGGAATTTTGCCCCGGCAGACATACAGGTTCCGGAATCCATTACCTTGGAGAATGTGCATCTTAGTGACAGTCTCTATATCATTTCTTATCTGCTTAAAATGAATGAAATGGAGTAATCCGGAGCGCAACCAGACAGTACGGTTCGCTGGCTGACCCGGCACCACAGGTGCCGGGTTGTTTTTTTGCCATGCGTTCGGTTCTTGTCAGAGGGCATGCCAGTTTTGCTGTTGATGGCTGCGAAGGCATGTATCAACAAATGCTGGATGTTAGAGGGGCACTGTTTTATGGTAGAATAGAAAAGAACACACAAACGCAATGGAGATTGATCCCGCGGTACAGGTCATGGGATACAGATATCTGGACTAACAAATTCCAAAAGAGAATGGAGAATGAGGCATGATGAAGCGCGGTGTGGTGATGGGACTCATCTTCAGCCTGGTGTTGGCGGCGGTGATGCTGACAGCAGAGCCGGCTATGGCAGTGTCATCTCCGGAAATTGTGGTGGATGGGCAGCGGTTACTGCTGCCTGCCGGAGAGCCGGGTCCGGTGATCAGTTCGGAGGGGCGGGTGTTGGTGCCGGCCAGGTGGATTGCCGAAGCTCTGGGGCTGCGTGTCAGCTGGCAGGAGACCACCCGTCAGGCCATTTTCGAAGACGCCCACCAGCGAACGGTGCTCACCATCGGATCTTCCACTGCTCAGATGGGGCAGGATACTGTGAAACTGGATTCGCCGGCCGCGGTGCTTCAGGGGCGCACCTATGTCCCCCTGCGATTTGTCACCGAGGCTTTTGGAGCCCGGGTGGCCTGGGACCCTCAGGCCCGCCAAGTGAACATTGAAAGCTTTCAGTCACTGGCAGCACAGCTGAAGCAACTTTTTCAGATTCGGGGAATCGGCCTGGGAGACCCGGCTGCGCTGGTGGTAACTCTTTGGGGTGAACCGTTGGAAAAACTGCCCAGTGAGTATGCTTTTGAGTGGTGGATCTACCACGACCACTATCGAAACTACGTGCAGGTGGGGGTGGAGAAAGAACGGGTGACTGCCCTCTATACCAATGGCATTCACTGGGAGTCTGACAGCGGTCTCGTTGCCGGCAGTCTTCAGACGGCGGTGCGCCAGGTTCTCGGAAAACCCCTGGACTGGATCGAAAAAGGTCAGAACCGTTACCTGCGAGACGGCAAAAAGCATAGCGACCTGTTTCTGATGCAAGACATTGCCTATGGAGAGTTCTACTATGACATTCATGAGAACCATCAGGTAACGGCAGTTCAGGTGACTTTAAAACAGACGGAAGAAAGCATGAGCGGCTTTCTGGGAAATCAGCGACCTGAGCTGGAAGAAAGCTACAGCCGACAGCTTTTCCTGCTGGCGAACTCACTCCGCACCCGAATGGGACTACCTGCCTTTCAGTGGAATGAACAAGCGGCTCAAGCAGCAGAAAAACACAGCCGTGATATGGGCGCGAAAGATTATTTTTCCCATGAAACACCTGAGGGCAGAACCTTTGTACAGCGGCTGACAGCAGAAGGGCTTCGGTTCACAAAGGCCGGTGAAAACATTGCAGCCAACCTCAATGCCATTAATGCCCATGAGGCTCTGATGAACTCACCGGGACACCGGGCAAATCTGCTCTCAGACATGACACACCTGGGAACCGGCTCTTCACAGGGGCACCAGGGAACCTTCGAGTTATTGCATACCCAGAAATTCCTGTCATTCTAAGGAAAAATGATGATTCAAAATATGTATGAAAGTGCAGGGGATGAAGCTTGCGCCACTATTACACACAAATACACCAATACATGGAGCGGCTCATTAGTCAGGTGATTCTGACAGACCGCCGGGAACTGGAAGTGAACGGTGGGCGGATGAATCTGCAGGAGTACCTTTTACTGAAAAAGGTGCGCCGGGATGAGGGGCAAACCTTTCAGCAGATGATGGAAGAAACAGGTTGCAGCCGCAATGAAGTGACAGCGATGGTTCGGAGGTTGCTGAAGCAGCAATTGATTCAGAAAGGCCCGGCTTCCCGGGACCGGCGAATCAGGCGTCTGGTCTTAACAGAAGAGGGAAAAGGCTGGTTGCTTCGCATGGAGGGCATGGAACAGGAACTGCTGTATGGGTTACTCAATGAGTTTACCTTCAATGAAGAAAAAGCCATCCTGAAGTTTCTGGTGAAACTGGAAATGCAGCTGAAAGAAAAAGACAGTGCCGCAGCACTGCCTTCATGTCAAATCGATGAAACTAACTAAAACAGACTGTTAAGACTGACCTGGCCTATTCGGGCTGAGGAGAGTCAACAGGGCACACATTGGCACAGGCACCACAGTCGATGCAAGCTTCAGCGTCAATGACATAAATATCGTCGCCGGCAGTGATGGCATCTACTGGGCATTCGGGTTCACAGGCACCACAACTGATACAGGAATCATGAATAACATAAGCCATTACAAATACCTCCTTCAAAGTCATTCGTTTTGTTTGGTTACAACGTCATTATAGCAGGCAGCGAAAGGCAAGGGCAAGAAGAAACAGCCTAATTTCGCAGAAAACAGAATCAATATAATGAAAATCATTTTTAATAAATGGGCAAAAAGGGGACTAAATGATGGAAGTAACCCTGTTCATCGGTGGCAGTGGCACCGGTAAAAGCTACCAGGCAATGCAGCTTGCAAAATCGCTGGGAATTCGCTATATCATAGACGATGGGCTGCTGATCCGTGACAACCGGGTACTGGGAGGACGCTCCGCCAAACGGGAATCCTCTCGTCTGGGAGCTGTGCGAAGAGCCATATTCAATGATAAAGAGCACTGCCGGCAGGTGCGTGACCTGATTGAATCAGAAAATCCAACGAAACTGCTGATTCTGGGAACCTCGGAAAAAATGGTACACACCATTGTACAGCAACTCCAACTGCCGTCACCCGCTTCCACCGTCTGGATTGATGAGGTGGCAGCGCCTTCTGAAATACAGATGGCCCGACGAATCCGCATGAAAGAAGGCAAGCACATCATTCCAGTGCCTGCCTTCCAACTAAAAAAAGATTTTTCCGGGTTTTTTCTCAATCCCCTGCAAGTGCTAAAGGGACTCGGGAAAGATGCTGCCGGACAGGAAGGCGAAAAATCGGTGGTGCGGCCCACCTTCAGCTATCTGGGAAAATACACCATCTCCGACGGCGTCATTCGAAGTCTGGTGCATCACGCCCTTCTCCGACATACCCAGTTGATTCCCATGGGAACCACTTTTGTCCACAACACCCGAAACGGCCTGGTGGTAGAACTGGATGTGAAAGCCCCCTTCGGCATCCCGGTTACCCGCCAGCTTCGACTGGCCCAGGAGCGAATTGGCAGAGAAGTGGAAAACATGACGGCGCTTCACCTGGCATCGGTGAACATCACCATTAAAAAGTGGATGTAGGCACAGGCTGCCTGCCAAACAGGCCGTCACATGAATGCCTTCACCGAAAAGAGCATCTGACTAAAAGCGCTTGCCGCCACCTGGCGTTTTGTCCGACCTGGGAAGAAACTGTTGGCAGGGTGCACCGGTGGATTCATAAACCAGCTGTGAGGGCATCTTGGCAGTTTTAAAACCAAAAAAAGTGCAGGCTTTGGGATAACGTGGGTTCCAGGTGACCTTGAAAAACTGGCATCGATAACAGTTAATCCGCCTCATGACACTAGCAAAGGGCCATTAAGCTCAAAAGAGCCCGCATGTACTGGGGAAGATCGGCGGGGCCCTTGGCAGAGACCAGCGAGCCATGGGTGACCACCGGTTCATCAATCCAGTGCGCGCCGGCATTCACCAAGTCGTCCCGAATGGCTGGTGTACTGGTAACCTGTTTTCCCTTAAGCGTATTGGCAGAAACCAACACCCAGCCGGCATGGCAGATCTGTCCGATGATTTTGTTTTCCTGGTCCATATGGCGGGCCAGATCCAGCACCTCCGGGTACCGCCGCAGTTTATCCGGGGCCCAGCCGCCGGGAATCAGCAGGCCGTCGAAATCCTCCGGGTTCACATCGGCCAAGCGCAGGTCGGTCGTTGCAGGCACACCATATTTGCCATGGTAAACGCGATTGGCTTCTTTTCCTGCCAGCAGCACTTCGATACCGGCTTCCCGTAACCGGTATACCGGATACCACAACTCAAGGTCTTCAAAGGCTTCATCCACCAATTGGATAAAACGGATTTTTTTGGTTGTTGACATGAGAACACCTCCTTACGAAAACGAATACCCTCTTTTATGTCAAATATGCGATTCGTTTATAAATCAATGATATAATATTGTATCAAAGGAGGCGAAAAAAGCTCTTGTGAAACGGAACATCCAATGATAGAGCTGATTTTACAAAGGGGTGATGCATATGTGAATCAGAGGATGACGGGTTCATCAGCCTTCGATTGAAGGAACGCTTGAAATCTGGGAACTGCGTCATCGGTGCGGTGTGAATCTTTCTGGCACGGTCCTTGCATTAGATTACCATAGACATGAATAAGAATGACCGGGTTCATCGTGGTTCAATGGACATGGTTAACCGTGAGTCACAATGAGTCCGGATCAGTTAGCTAAAAGGAGGAAGAGGCATTGGAAGAAAAACGCAAAGCCTATTTAACAGAAGTGGTACCCCCGTTTACACCTCTGACAGCCATGGAGGAAGCCTCCCGCTGTCTCCTGTGTCATGATGCTCCCTGTAGTGCAGGATGTCCTGCGGGCACTGACCCAGGCAAGTTTATCCGGTCCATTCGTTTCCGTAATGTGAAGGGTGCCGTTGAAACCATTCGGGAGAACAACATTCTGGGAGCCACATGTGCCCGGGTATGCCCCTATGGCCGCACCTGTGAAGAAGCCTGCAGCCGTACCGGTATCGATGTGCCCATTCAAATCGGTCGATTACAGCGTTTTGCCACCGACTTTGAGCAGGCCCTCGGCATGAAGGTGCTGGAAGCGCCGGAAGCCACCCTTGAAAAAGTGGCTGTCATCGGCGGCGGCCCTGCCGGGCTGGCAGCAGCTGCCCGCTTGGCAATGAAAGGTTATCAAGTGACCATTTTTGAAAAGAACGAAAAAGCCGGCGGTGTCCTGACTTACGGCATTGTTCCCGGCAGACTTCCCCAGGAAATTGTTGACTGGGAAGTGCAGTATGTGAAAGACATGGGAGTTGAATTTGTTTACAATTGCTGCGTTGGGAAGGACATCACATGGGAGGCGCTGAAAGAGCAGGGCTTCAAGGCCTTCTTCCTGGCCATGGGACTTCAACAGTCAAAACCCATTGACATTCCCGGCATGGATCTGGAAAATGCCGACTATGCCCTTGATTTCCTGGCAGGTGCAAAGCCGAGCGAAGGAAAGCTGGCAGTGGGTGAACATGTGGTGGTGGTTGGCGGCGGAGACGTGGCCATGGATTGTGCCACCACTGCCAAAATGTTGGGAAATCGTGTGACTGTGGTTTACCGACGTCGCCAAATGGATATGCCGGCCTACCCGCCAGAAGTGGCTTATGTACAGTCGCTGGGGGTTGATTTCATCACTGAAACCCTGCCGGTGGAAGTGTTGGGAGAAAACGGAAAAGTCACGGCCCTGAAAGCCCAGGGCAAAGATGGTGTGTCTGAGTTTGTACTGAAAGCTGACCGTGTTGTCATGGCCATTGGCCAGGAAGTGGATGAAACGGGTTATGCTGAAGGGCTTAAAGTGAATGAGAAGCAGCTGGCTGTGGTGGATGAAGCCACCTGTGCCACCAGTGTCGAAGGCGTCTATGCGGCCGGTGATGTGGTCAATGGCGGCAAAACAGTGGTACAAGCAGTGGCAGAAGGTAAAGCGGCCGCCGATGGCATTGATGCCTGGCTGGCCTCCAAGCGATAACCAAGTCCAAGAAAGAAGGTGTGAATCAAGATGGCAAAACGCAAAGACCTGTCCATGGAGTTTTGTGGCGTCAAATGTGAAAATCCGTTTTTCCTGTCTTCCTCACCGGTGGGCAGTAACTACGATATGTGTAAAAAAGCGTTGGAAGGTGGTTGGGGCGGTATCGTCTACAAAACCATCGGTTACTGGATTCCCCAGGAATGTTCGCCCCGATTTGACCAGACCAGAAAAGAAGGTACTTCCTTTGTTGGTTTTAAGAATATGGAAATGATCTCCGATAAACCCACAGAGAAAAACCTGGAAATGATGTATCAGCTGAAAAAGGATTTCCCTGACAAGGTGTTGGTGGCTTCCATCATGGGCGAAAACACCGAAGAGTGGAAAAAGCTGGCGAAGGCAGTAACGGAGATTGGTGCAGATATCATTGAATGTAATTTCTCATGTCCTCAGATGACCACTCATGCCATGGGATCTGACGTGGGATGTAATTTCAACCTGGTGGCAGAGTATACCCGTGCAGTGGTGGAGTCCACCCATCTGCCGGTGATGCCCAAAATGACCCCCAACCTGACACTGATGGAGCTGCCGGCCCGTGCTGCCGTGAAGAATGGTGCCAAGGCCATTGCAGCCATTAACACGATCAAGAGCATCACAGAAGTAGATCTGGACAACTTCACTTGTTTGCCCATCATCAATGGTAAATCTTCCATTTCCGGTTATTCCGGTAAGGCAGTCAAGCCCATTGCCCTTCGCTTTATTGCGCAAATGGCTCAAGATGATGAACTGAAAAACATCCCCATCAGCGGCATGGGCGGTATTGAAACCTGGCAGGATGCCCTTGAGTTCCTGCTGTTGGGAGCCGGCAACCTGCAGGTAACCACTTCGGTGATGCAGTATGGCTATCGCATTGTGGAAGACCTGATCAGTGGGGTTTCCTACTGGATGGAAGAAAAAGGCATCACCGATTTGAGCACCATTGTGGGCCAGGCGCTTCCCAATATTGTACCTGCAGAAGAAATTGAACGTGACTTTAAGGTGTATCCCAAGTATGACCACGACAAATGCGTGGGCTGTGGCCGCTGCTATGTTTCCTGCTATGACGGCGGACACCAGGCCATCGACTGGAATGAAACAGAGCGACGCCCCTACCTGAACGAAGACAAATGCGTGGGCTGTGGACTCTGCTGGATCGTCTGTCCCGTTGAAAACTGCATTACTCCGGGAGAAGTGAAGTTCCATGATTTCGGAACTCCCCGGGATATCCACGTGATCCCCAAGCAATTTGTCTAACAGCCACTTTGTGGCAAAAGCCTGCGAGGATATCTAAGAAACTAAAAAACCTGCAGAAACGCAATAAGAAAGCTGTGACGGTCATTGGCTGTCACAGCTTTCTGTATTTCAAGTTTCAAATCTTTTATTTCCTATTTCCTGTTTCCTATGTCCTGTGCCCCCGTTACGTCTCCCTGCTCCCTGATATCGGCCTGTAGCTCCCGGCGCAGTTCCTCCGACCGCTGGGCAGAAGCCTGTATGGCCTCCATCACATGCTCCTGAAAATGGCGGGTTTCAAGAACTTTCATCCCGGCCAGGGTGGTACCGTTGGGTGAGCAGATCTGGCGAATCAGGGTATCCAGGTCATCTTCGCTGGCGGCAGCCATTTCCACGGCACCTCGAAGGGTTTGGATTGCCAGCTGTGAAGCAGTTTCACGGGATAACCCCAGTGAGACACCGCCCTCAATCATGGCCCGAAGAAAGGCATAGACATAGGCCGGGCCGCTGCCGCTGAGGCCGGTGACACCGGGCATTTGAGATTCTTCCACTTGAACAACGGCGCCGACACATTGAAAGATGCGTTCTGCCAGTGCCATGTCTTCAGTGGTGACAGCCGCGTTGCCCGTGAGGGCGGTGGCGGATGCCAAAACACGGGCAGAAGTGTTGGGCATGGCCCGTACCACCGGGTGACCGTCGGAAAGACGCTGGGTCAATCCGGCAAGGTCAATACCTGCAGCGATGGAAATAAACAGCTTTCGCTCTTTAGCAAGGGGATTTATTTCGCTGAGGAGGTTAAAAAGATCCTGAGGTTTGACGGCCAATACCAGCACATCACTCCAGGCCACGAGGCCTTCCTTGTCCATGGAAACAATGGACTGCCCGGCGATTTCCAAAGGGTGATGCTCGGACTGAAGCTTGTCATTGAAACGAATGTGGGCCGGGTCAAACTGACCTGATGTAACCATGCCCTGAATGAGTGCCTTTGCCATGTTACCGGCCCCGATAAAACCAATGTGTTTTTCTTGCATCACGGTTCCTCCTAAACTGATAAAGAAAAACCTTCACCTGTAAAAAGCGAAGGTTTTCTCTGAAATTGCTAACACTTTACCATTGAAAGACAAACTTGTCAACGGTTGCAGAAAACACTACGTCAGCGGGGTTCGCTTAACAAATTCGCCCCAGCCTTTTTCGCCCACGAAGTTTCCGTTGTCATAAACCAGCTTGCCCCGTGAGAAGGTCATGACGGGATAGCCCTTCAATTCCACGCCTTCCCAGATGGTGTAATCCACATCCGAGTGCATGTTGTCTTTGGAAATCACGTAGGTCTTCTCAGGATCATAGATGACCAGATCGGCGTCAGACCCGGGAGCGATGGTTCCCTTTTGAGGAGCGCAGCCAAAGAGCTGAGCCACGTTGGTGGAGCATACTTCGACAGCCTTGTTGAAGGAAATGCGGCCCCGGTTGGCTTCGCTGAGCATGTAAGGATACATGTTTTCAACACCCATGCAGCCATTGGGAATCTTGGTAAAGTCGTCCTTGCCCCAGTCCTTTTCATAAGACTGGAATGGGCAGTGGTCGGTGGCCACGATGGAAATGTCGCCCCGCTTAATGCCATCCCAGAGAGCGTTCTGTGATTCGGGGCCCTTGATGGGAGGGGAGCATACGAAATTGCGGCCATCTTCCCGTTTGTACACTTCATTGGTGAAGTATAAGTACTGAGGGCAGGTTTCTGCAATCACATCATAGCCTTCCTGTCGGGCCCTGGTGACCTCGTCCATACCTTCCTTGCAGGCCAGGTGAACAATATATAGGGGCACATTGAAAGACTTGGCCCAGTGGATGGCTCGTTTGTCGGCTTCGGCCTCTGCATATTCCGGCCGGCTCAGATAATGGTACCAGGCATGGGTTTTGCCTTCTTTCAGGAAGTTTTCAATATTCATGTCGATGACATCCGGGTTTTCTGCGTGAACAGATACCCGGGCACCCACTTCTTTGGCGCGGATCATCGCCCGCACCATCACGCCGTCGTCAACCATCAAGCCTTCTTTTTTATACACCATGAACACCTTGAAACTGTTAATGCCATAATCCACTGCCTGCTTAAACTCCTTTAAGACGGCAGGTGTCAGGTCGGTAATGGCGGTGTGGAAGGAGTAGTCCACGCAAGCCTGAGGTTCGCACAGGGCGCGGCGGCCTTCGACAGCTTCAACCAATCCCTGCCCCTTGCCCTGAATGACAAAGTCAAAAACGGTGGTGGTGCCGCCGCAGGCAGCAGCCCGGGTGCCGGCTTCATAGCTGTCGGAAGAAACGGTGCCCCCAAAGGGCATTTCAAGATGCGTGTGAGCATCCAGTGCGCCGGGCAAAACATAGTTACCGGTGGCATCAATGATCTGTTTTGCTTCCATCTGATCCAGGGAACGGGTAATGACTTCAATCTTGCCGTCGCGGACGCCGATATCGGCCTTGAAAGTATCCTTGGCAGTAATGACAGTGCCATTTTTAATGATTAAATCCATCATAACATGGTCCCTCCTTTAAAATTAAACGCAAGCACCTCCGGCTGCATACGCTGCTGAAAATGCTTGCGAATGAATCGACCCACGAAGGGCGGGGGTACCGCCCCTTCGAGAGGAGATATAGCCAGAGAGAAAACTCTCTATGGATAGTATACTATAATAGGCTTAACTTTTCACTCTTTCGGTGATTTGCTCCTCGACTTCTTCAGAGATCAGTGAGTCGGTTTCGTTTTTCATCAGCGCGGGATAAATCAGCAGCGCCAGAACAAATCCAACCAGCCAGCCGTTCTCACCAAAGAAACGGAAGAAGTTGTTGGTGCCGCCAAGAATACGGGGCAGCCCCAGTACAGGAAGAGCCAACGAGATGAGCCAGGTATACACAGCTTTCATGTTGACGCCGTTGCCATACCAGTAGCGGCTCTGTTCACCTCTGAACAGGTCGTCAAGATCGAGCACTTTCTTGCGGTACAGATAATAGTCAGCCACATACATACCGGCCAAGGGGCCCAGGAAGTTTCCGTAAACGCCCAGCCAGTCAAAGAGGTACGCGCCGGCAGTAGCCAGCAAACGCCAGGGCATCATGGCAACGCCTGCGAAACCGGTGATGAGAGCGCCCATACCATAGGTGATTTTGCGGGGGTTCAGGTTGGAAATACCATTGGCGGGAGCCACCACGTTGGCGGCGATGTTGGTGGTCAGGGTTGCAATGGCAATACCGGCTGCTCCCAGAATGGTTGCCAGGGGGCTGTTAATATTGGCCACAACGGCAACGGGATCCCATAAAGCTTCACCGTAAACGATAACGGTGGCACCGGTGACGAAGACGCCTACAAAGGCGAAGGCAGCCATGGTGGTGGGCAGTCCCAGCAATTGACCCATAAACTGGTCTCTTTGGGTTTTGGCATAGCGGGAGAAGTCAGGAATATTCAGGGCCAGTGTTGACCAGAAAGCAATGTTAGCGGTCAGGCCCGGCAGAAAGACTCGCCAGAAGGTTCCCGGCGCATAAGTGGCAGGCAGGTTCAGAATGGCACCCACGCTGCTGCCGGCGGCGTTAACGGCGGTAATCGCCCACACCATCAGGGCGACGGAGAGGACACCCAGAATGGGAGCGCCCCAGGATTGCATGAATTTAATGGCATCAGGTCCCAGATAGGCAATCCACACGTTCAGTGCCCAGAAGATGAAGAAGGAAATCCAGATACTGCCGGCCCAGGCGGCCCAGGCAGGGCTGAGGGAAGCGATGACGGCATCAAGAGCACCGCCGCCGATCCAGGTTTGGATACCAAACCAGCCGGCTGCCACAATGGCACGGGCGATGGCGGCAATATGAGCGCCTTTAATTCCGAAGGCCAAACGGGCAAATACCGGGTAAGGAATGCCATACTTGGTTCCGGCATGGGAGTTCAGCTGCATGGGCACCAGTACAATCAGGTTGGCAAGGGCGATGTTGAGAATGGCCTGCCACCAGGAAAGACCGGCGGCCATGAGGCCGGAAGCCATCATGTAGGTGGGGATACAGACGGACATGCCCACCCAGAGAGAAGCGATGTTGTAAGTGGTCCAGGAGCGCTCCTCCAGTTTGGTGGGGGCCAGGTCATCATTGTAGTACAGGTTACCTTCAAGGTTGGTTCGTGCTGCATCGCTCAATTCAAAAAGTCCGTTAACCTCGCGTTGTGTTTTTAGCTTATCTGCCATGCATGTAACACCTCCATTGTCGTTTCTCTGACTGCCAGCAGTCAAAGACCAAAGAAAATAGACATAAGTTCCAATAGTGCGATAATAAGAACGGGACTGACAGGTGCCTCCTTTCCTGTGGGTTCCTGGCATACACGTGCCATGGGTGTTTCGGCGTGGTTGGCAGCAGCCGAAATCATGTCTCACTGTAAATAAGCAAGGATCATGCCATGATTACAGCACCCCTGAAACAAAGGTATACCAGTCTTGTTATCTGTTACCGACAAAATTGTCGGGAAAGAACCATGATGATCGCGATTCAATTATAAATCAATAAATAGATGGATGTCAACAAGGGACTCGTTTTGAAGTGATCAAAAAAAGAATCACCCGCGGAGGTTCGATGCTGGAATGAATCAAAAAACATGCTAAATCCATCCGCTTCACAATCTCGTCAGAATATTGACACATTTATGGTGATATTATACAGGAAGTTGGGTGATGCTGCAAGTCACCCTGGTCTTGCCCCCAAGTCGCTGCCGTCTTATGCTGGCTCACAATGATTTCCGCGGTTGTCAGAACGTTGGAATTAACATATAATGGAACGGAAAGCCTTCGGATTCACAAGGAGCTTCAGATGCAAGATCAACAGGTTGCAGGAATGACAAACGACAGCAATACTGGGAGGGACATCATCGTGAATAAATGGTTTTCAAGAATACTGGCGGTGCTGCTCATTGCCAGCGTGACAGGAAATGTGTGGTTTTATATGGAATACCGGCAAAACCGCCAACGGCTGAATGCCATGGAAACGTTGGTATCCCAAAGCATTGAGCGCAATATACGCCAGAGCATGCGTCAGATTGATTTTCTCATGGAAAACGAAACGCCGGAATCGCTGCAACGGCTTCAAAGTGCAGTGGAAGAACTGACAGCTTCCTTTATGCAGTGGGCTTTGATGAATCAGCGGGAAGAGGTGCCCCATGAACGATTGCAGGAAGGACTGGCTGCGATGGAAGCCCTTCGAAACATGCTGGTGGATCAACTGGAACGTCAATACCGGGCGCAGGAATCCCGGCTGGGCGACCCGGACAGAGACATGCTCACAAAAGTGCATGATCAGCTGGGCAGATTACTGCTGATTTACCATAATATTCAGGGGCGGTTGGATCAGCTGAGAAACCCGGATGCCAGCGACGGCGGTCTTCGACAGCTGGCGGAACAAATTCAGGAAACGGCAGTGCTTTATCGGCACAGCGCCCTGCCCAATCAGCACCCCGGTTATTTGGAACCTGAAGAAGCACTTTTGCGGGCTGAACAGTTCCTGCCTCTCTTTTCGGTGGAATCCATTGAACTGACTTCCTTGAAGGTTCGTATTCGGGAGGGTGTTCACACCTACCAGGCAGATGCGGTGACGGTGGCAGAACCGGCAAAAATGCGAATTGATGCCCGTGATGGCAGAGTAAGAGAATTTCAGGCAGGAACAGTGCCTGAAGGCTTGGAGACTCTCACGATGGAACAGGCGCTGGAAGTTGCCCGAAGCCTGATGCCTTGCGTTGCAGCAGATGAAGTGCGTGAAGAATTCATATATAACCAAAACGGGCAGACACAACCTGTCTATCTGTTTCGCTTTACACCGGTAATTGAAGGAGAGATTATCATGACCAGCGATGCCTGCCAGATCACCATTTCGGCAGTGGACGGCACGGTGGTGCATTTTGGAAGTGATTTTTCTGAAACCATGGTTCCGGAAGTGATGCAGCAGATTACCATGGAAACGGTACGCAGCGAAAACCAGCCTGAACTGGGACGTATGATTTATGAAGGAAAACGGGTTATCCGCACATTTGGTACCCGGTTTTTGCCTCGCCTGACCTACAGCTATCGAGTGATGCAAAACGGGCAGTCTACGTTACTTTACTTCGATGTGGAAACCGGCCGGCAGGTTCATGAAGCCTTTGATCTCTTTCAGCCAGTGACCTTTAAGACAAAGATAACGGGAGTTAACCCATGAGGCTGGTGAGCATTGAAAACGGCGCAGCGGTATTGGCGGTCACCTGCTTTTCCCTGGAAAAAACCCTGACCTGCGGACAGTGTTTTCGGTGGAGGCCGGAACCAGACGGCAGCTATACAGGCGTCGTGAAAGGGGAAGTACTCAATGCCCGGCAGGAAGCGGACAATCTGATACTGAAGCCGGTTTCAGAAGCATCCCTGCAGAATTTATGGATCCCCTATTTTGATCTTCAACGTGACTACGAGGCCGTGAATCGTCAACTGCTACAAGAGGCACCATGGCTTGCGGCACCCATCGAAACCGGAACAGGGATTCGGTTGTTACAACAGGATCCCTGGGAAACCACCATCACCTTTCTCTTTTCAGCCAACAATCACATCCCCCGCATCACCAATAGCATTGAACAGCTGTCACGCCGCTATGGCACGCTGATTAACCGAATCAATGAGCGCGACCACCACGCTTTCCCAGAACCAGAACAGTTAACAGCACTGACACTGGATGACTGGAAGGCGGTGGGAGCTGGCTACCGTGCGGCCTACCTTTTCCAAACAGTACGGCAGTGGAAAGCCTGTTACCGGCTGATGTTGGATCAGCAGGAACGTGATCCCCGTGCAACCCGTGAACTGCTGCAAACACTTCCGGGTGTCGGGCCGAAGGTTTCTGCCTGCATCAACCTGTTCGGAATGGGAGCCCGGCACCAGTTTCCCGTAGACGTATGGGTGCGCCGTGTGGTGAAAAGCCTTTGGCCGGAAGCGCCGCAAACAGATGCAGCCATCGAGGCCGAAGCCTTAAATCTGTTCGGAGAGACAGCGGGGTATGTCCAACAGCTGCTCTTTTATCACGCCCGGTTGCAAAAAATCAAATAATCCGGTGGAAGAACCTGAAATAAGGATCGTCGATGCAATCAACATTCCAATTGATTAGTTCAACAGTGAAGGAGAAGTGGACATGTTTGGAACCATTGTCAATAGTCTGGCTATTTTGCTGGGAGGGTTTATAGGCCTGCTTTTTCAAAAAGGCATCGCTGATCGTTTTAAAAATACCGTGATGCAGGCGTTGGGGCTGTCGGTTTTAATGATTGGCATGTCGGGGGCGCTGAAAAGCGAAAACATACTGCTGCTGATTTTTTCACTGGTGGTGGGAAGTTTGGTGGGAGAAGCTTTGAAAGTGGAAGATAAACTGACGGCTTTTGGTAAGTGGATGGAGGCCCGATCCGGCAGAGGCGAAGGGCAAGTGGCCCGGGGTTTTGTGGCCACCAGCCTGATTTACTGTGTGGGCGCCATGGCCATCGTGGGCGCCCTTGAGAGCGGGTTAACAGGAAATCACGAAACGCTGTATGCCAAATCACTATTGGACGGTGTCTCTGCGGTTATTTTTGCTTCCACCCTGGGAGTGGGCGTGCTTCTGTCGGCCCTGAGTGTACTGGTATACCAGGGGGCCATCACCCTGGCTGCCGGTGCACTGGCAGTGGTGCTGGTGGACGCTGTGATTCTGGAAATGTCAGCCATTGGGGGTCTTTTGATTGTGGGTATTGCCGTTAATATTCTTGAAATTAAACGAATCCCTGTCGGAAATATGTTGCCGGCCGTTTTTGTCCCACTATTTTACCCTGTGGTTGAACCTTTTTTAACGAAGTTGGTCCAATTCTTGCAAACATTATTCTAATGTCTTTTAGTAAGAAAGGGAGGTTGATCGCATGCAGATATTGATGGGAGTTGTCGCGGGAGTCGCAGTGGGGTTTGTGCTGTGCTATTTAACAGTTGCCGGAAAAGGGAGTAAGCTTCGCCAAAATGTGGGTAAGGTGCTGGAAGAGTACAGCCGGGGGAATGTGCTGAAAGAGATGGACACCACCGGATATGGTGCGGGAGACCAAATCATTCTCAAGCCACTGGGAGCATTGCACCAGATGCTGAAGAACTGGGTTTATCAGATTGTGCGATCCTCCAGTATCATCAGCCGGCTTACCCAGGAACTCAATGAGGATTCCCATGCCAGTTTAAAGGAAATTTCACAGCTGTCCCAGAAAATCAGTGACTTTTCGGCGGATGCCTATCAGGTGAGCAATGACATCATGGAAGCAGCTTCCATCTCTGAAGAGCTTTCCAGCGGCAGCGCGGAAATTGCCGCGGCTGGTCGACAGGTGCAGGAACGCACCGTTAAAACCAGGGAAGTGGTGGATGTCGGCGGGGAAGCCATTGAAAAAGCGATCCGAGTGATGGATGAAATTGGTCAAAAACTGGAAGGTACCGGCGATGAACTGAAAAAGCTTGATCAAATGATGAACAACATCACTGGGATGTCGGTAAAAATCAACAAGATTGCAGAGCAGATTAACTTACTCTCCCTGAATGCTTCCATCGAGGCGGCACGGGCCGGGGAAGCCGGCCGTGGCTTCACCATTGTCGCCCAGGAAATTGGAAAACTGGCAGACGAAAGTGCTGGCGCTTCCTCTGAGATCAGTCGTGTGGTCGAAGGGATCATGGGGCAGATGAATGCCACCCATGGTCTCATGGAGTCTGGTGTTTTGCAGGGACATGAAGGGCAGCAGGTGGGTCGTGAAGCCAGAGGAAAGCTGACGGAGATCATGAAAGCGATGGAGGAAATTCTTGAGGCCATTGGGCATATCAGCACAGTCACCGGTGAACAGTCGGAGGCCACCGAACAGTTGGCCACACACATTGAAAAAGTCGCGGCTTTCTCTCGTGATACCATGAGCACACTGGAACAGATCAACGGCATGATGGAACAACAGAATGCCTACATTGAAAAAAGCACACGGAAGGCAGATGAACTGTATGACATCAGCCATGGACTGGGCGAGTTTGGCGGTCAGTTCGACGAAATGCTGGGTCGCTGTCTGGTGCGATACAGCCAGCGTCTGGCAGATGAGATCAAGATGAAGAGCTTGCAGCAGGTTGATCTCAATGCATTTGCCCGCAAAACTGGAGCTGCCGATTTCTACGTCACTGATGAAACGGCTACCATTGTTGCCAGCTCTGACAAAGCGGCTATTGGGTTTCAGTTTCCCGATGATCCGGCTTCTCAGGCCTTCGATTTCCTTAAAATCCTGAAAGATCCCAAGCATCAAGTGATACAAAAAATGCAGCCACGAGACTTGGATAATGAATACTACAAGTTTGCTGGTGTGTCTCGCAGTGATGCAAAAGGCATTGTGCAGGCCTCGCTTGCCATGAGGGATATTCCTAAATTCCATATTCAAATGGACCTTTAGATATTTACAAAATGAATTTGATGACATTCTTCAAATAAACAGAAGATCTGAGAGCTCGTTCAGCGGGCTCTTTTTCTTTGAAGTATTCCTGAAGCAATAGCGAAGTGCAAACGAGAGTAATAACGAATAATAAGAAGAAATAGAGAGTAATAGGCATATAAATTGCTCAAATCGAATATAAAGGCTAATATCGTTTTCAAATAGGGTTTGCAAGCCATTTTTCTTTTCTATATGATAAGTGTGTTAGCACTCGATCAAGGTGAGTGCTAACAAATCGGTGAACAATGAAAAACCATAGAGAAATGAAAAAGGAGGCAAAAGAAGGTATGAACATTAAACCATTGGGCGATCGAGTTGTGATCAAGAAGTTGGAGGCAGAGGAAAAAACAAAAAGCGGTATCGTTCTTCCTGGAACAGCCAAAGAACAACCGCAAATGGCTGAAGTGCTGGCAGTAGGTCCTGGCGGCATGGTGGACGGTAAAGAAGTGAAAATGGAGCTGAAAGTCGGAGACAAAGTGATTTTCTCCAAATACTCCGGCACTGAAGTTAAACTGGATGGCGAAGAAGTAACTATTTTACGTCAAAATGACGTCTTGGCGATTGTAGAATAGATTTTCTGAATACCGGTAACTTGTAAATTACTAAGGAGGGAATTAGAATTATGGCTAAAGACATTAAATTTAAAGAAGACGCCAGACGCGCACTGGAAAGTGGTGTCAATCAACTGGCGAACACTGTTAAAATCACCCTTGGACCAAAAGGACGCAACGTCGTCATCGATAAGAAGTTCGGCTCACCCCTCATCACCAACGATGGTGTCACCATTGCCCGGGAGATTGAACTGGAAGATCCCTTTGAAAACATGGGGGCTCAACTGGTGAAAGAAGTTGCCACGAAGACTAACGACGTGGCCGGTGACGGTACCACCACTGCCACACTGCTGGCTCAGGCCATCATTCGTGAAGGTATGAAAAATGTGGCTGCCGGTGCAAATCCCATGATTCTTAAAAAAGGCATCTACAAAGCGGTTGAAACTGCTGTTGACGAACTGGGCAAAATTGCCCTGCCTGTGGAAAGTAAATCTGCCATTGCACAGGTAGGAGCCATCTCAGCCAGCGATGAAGAAATCGGCAATCTGATTGCTGATGCCATGGATAAAGTGGGCAAAGACGGTGTCATCACTGTTGAAGAATCCAAATCCATGGGAACCACACTGGAACTGGTGGAAGGAATGCAGTTTGATCGTGGATACCTGTCACCCTACATGGTAACTGATGCAGAAAAAATGGAAGCAGTTCTGAGTGAGGCTTTCGTTCTCATCACCGATAAGAAAATCTCCAATGTGCAGGACCTCTTACCATTGCTGGAACAAATCGTTCAACAGGGTCGCAAGCTGTTAATCATTGCAGAAGACATTGAAGGCGAAGCCCTGGCCACTCTGGTGGTGAACAAACTGCGCGGTACCTTCGAATGCGTTGCTGTGAAAGCACCTGGCTTTGGTGACAGAAGAAAAGCCATGCTGGAAGACATCGCTATTCTCACTGGCGGCAAAGTGATTTCCGAAGAACTGGGTTACGAGCTGAAAACAGCAACTATTGACATGTTGGGGCGCGCCCGCACCATTAAAGTGGACAAAGACAACACCACCATCGTGGAAGGCACTGGCGACCAGAAGACCATTCATGACCGCATTGCGCAAATCAAAAAACAGATTGAAGACACCACTTCAGACTTCGATCGTGAAAAACTGCAGGAACGACTGGCCAAGCTTTCCGGCGGTGTTGCAGTAATTCAGGTTGGTGCAGCCACCGAAACTGAACTGAAAGAGCGCAAGCTGCGCATTGAAGACGCTTTGAATGCTACACGTGCTGCTGTTGAAGAAGGCATTGTTGCCGGTGGCGGAACTGCCCTGGTGAACGTGATTCCTGCCATTGAAGAATTGCTGAAAGGCATGGCTGGGGATGAAAAAACCGGTGCGGCCATTGTTCGTCGTGCGCTGGAAGAACCTCTGCGCCAAATTGCAGAAAATGCTGGCCTCGAAGGATCGGTGATTGTTGAAAAAGTAATGAATTCCGATAAAAACATCGGCTTTGACGCACTGAATGAAAAATACGTGAACATGATTGAAGCAGGCATTGTTGATCCTAAAAAAGTGACCAGAAGTGCCCTTCAGAATGCAGGTTCCATTTCTGCAATGTTGTTGACCACCGAAAGTGCTGTGGTCGACCTGCCTGAAAAAGACGCTGCTGGTGCCCCAGGCGGCATGGGCGGCATGGGTGGCATGGGCGGCGGCATGGGCATGATGTAATTGTAAAGCTTAAGCACTTTACAGCACATCATTACCCGCAAAGCATAATACATTATGGAAACCAGGGCGGTGACATTTCGCCCTGGTTTTTATATGGAACAACAGTGCTTACAAGGGGTTTGATTCATTGAAAAAAATCGATGGAAAAACAATAAAAAACTTGCAAAAAATTCGCTCATTTGCTATAATGAACTTAAGGAAGATGACTCCTTCCTCGAATCCTCTCAAAAAAGACGTTGAGGTGCTGCACAAAGGAGTATCCCACTGTACCAGGCAACACCAAGCAACACCAGGCAACACCAAGCAACACCAAGCAACACCAAGCAACACCAAGCAACACCAAGCAACACCAAGCAACACCAAGCAACACCAAGCAACACCAAGCAACACCAAGCAACACCAAGCAACACCAAGCAACAC
>NZ_JBCITM010000023.1:0-55483 GCF_039414295.1 Anoxynatronum sibiricum
TATAGGAGTTTGGATTAGGTGGCTCACTTTTTCATCAGCACAACTTATCTGGTGATTTTGGAGAGTGGCTCACTTTTTCATCAGCACAAAGCTTGTTTTTGGCTCACTATCAGATTAGCATAGGCAATTTTCAATGCTTTTTTCATTTTTATTTATGCGATTAGGTATATTGACTAACTTCCTGATAAATATAATTACCACTCCAATAACAGCAACTCCTAGCACCGTATTTATTAATTGAAAAATCAATGTCCCATCAAGCATTAATTATCTTCTCCCTTCTGCATACTTACTAACCCAATCATTAATCGCAACCCTGAAGAAAATGAGGTGATCAAATTACAGCTGTGCATGGAGAGGCTATCTGTTACACTCATTTTCTTCTGTTGGAAGTTCCCTGCGTTTTTCATGATAAATAGACGTCATATCTGTGCAGCCTTCTTGATCCCTTTATTTCAACGTCTTCTCGAGTGAATAACGGGCACTTTTATATGAAATGCCCAGAAGGAGCAGGCACAGCAAAGGTAGCATGAAAAAATCCCAGGCTTGAAAACCCGGTATCGTGATAATGTTCATACCCGCGTTGAAAATAAAGCGGTGAATGACCCGATGAAGGTAATCAACCTGCTAATGGATCAGCCCTTCAAACCACTGAAAATCAAAAGGCACTGTCACCAGTCCCTGTCCGCCTTCATCATTCATCTTGCCATCCAAGAAAAACAGCCTGTCATCCTCCAGCATATACAGATAAAAGACATATCCCTCCTGAAGCTGCTCCCAGTAGTCCATGGCGTAGCCTCTCTGGTTAATGGCTTCGTCGTCATAAGCCACACGGATGTTGTTGCAGGTCAATTGCTTCCCTTGCCATTGTTCCGACACCACTGCAAGCCATGAGAACCGATCCCATAAGGCAGGTCAGGCCCATTAGCCATTTTTGATTTCGAGTCATTGCAGCACCTCCGCTAAAACTGAGATTGACGTCCTGTTTTAGTTTCACCTTACAAGCACTTTTCTTGTTCTTAAAACCACTTCTCTTGTTCTTATTGTTCCAGTTGAATGCTCTCCGCCATTTGGATGATGGTTTCTTCATCGATGTTGCCGATGAGATAAAAGGTATGCACATGGTCATACCACAAAAGCGTTCTTAGTCCTTCTTTTTCCACCAACAGCCCTTCTTTTTGTCCGATGAACACTTGCTGGGTAGCGGCATCTTCTGTATCCAGCTGAAAGCTTCCTCCGGTGGGAGACTGAGAAAACTGAATTTCATCCCCGAACTCATTACGATAAAAGAGGATGCGCATGTCACCAACACTCATGGTGTCTGCCACCTGATAACCTTCAGGAACAAAAGCCGGCAGATATACCTGTTGCCATTCTTCAGGGATCATCACCTGCTCCGATGCTTCCTGGGCGACGAAATCGACGCTGGTGTAGCGCTCTGTGATTTCGGTGACCAGATTAAACATATTGACACGGAAGGCATCCACGCTGAATACCAGTACAGCCATGCCGCAGCCCACAGCCAGTAACACCATGGCCGCCCTTCTGCCAATGCGTGTGATGTACCGACGTCTTTTCTGCTGTTTTTCCATTGTTTTCAATCCACTTATGTAGTCATCAAACCATTCGTCCAGCGCCGGGGGATAGGGCGTTTCAGCGGCTTCTTTTGCCATGAGGTCCAGAGATTGTGCCATGTCTTCCGCTAAATAATAGCCTGCATATCGATAGAACCCTTCCATCATCTTGTCGGCTTCTTCTTGATAATTTTCATTTTTTCTATTCATAAGCACATTTCTCCCTGTCTTCCCGTTGTGCCTCTTTCTCGACGAGCTTTCGAAGGGCTGTTCTGGCTCGAGAGAGGCGCACCCTGACATTGGCTTTTGGAATGCTGAGTGTGTCGGCGATCTCTTGATCTTTAAAATCGCTGTAATACTTCAGCATCAACACCTCTGCATATTCAGGCTTCAGCTGCTTCAGCTTTTCTTTAATCCAGGCTGCGTCGCCCACACGGATCATGACATTATCCATGGAATCTGCTTCATCGGGTATTTGGTCTTCAATGTCATCAAAAGGTACTAACGACCGGCGCTGTTTTTTTCGGTACAGATCAATGGAAGTGTTCCTAACAACTGTAACGATATAGGCTTTGGTTTTGTTGCAGTCGATGTCTTCCATTTTTTCCATGTAGGGAGCCAGCTTGATCACCGATGCCTGCACCACATCCTGAGCATCCTGGGGATTTTTCAATATCTTCAAAGCCATATAGTACATTACTTTTTGGTATTTCAGATAGACCATCTCCAGCTTGCTTCTTATTTCTGGATTCGGTATGACCATGAGAAACTGAAGCATCTCTATTTCATTCCTTTCAATGCCAAGGCGAAGTTTTACGGGAAAATGTCTGCCTGATTTCCCTCATTTTAACATACCATTCAAAAGCAGCCAACCTGACAGCCTGTGAAAGGCTGAGAAGCTGGCTGCTGATAAGTGGTTTCTTAATGGGTGTTATTAGAGAGCCGATGGCGGCTTAATAGCCTTTTTGAGGATCCACCAGGTTCATCATGGTGCCTTCTCCCGACAGATACACCTGCAGGTTATGGGAGATAATTTCCATGGCTTTTTCCATGTATTTGGTGGATTCGCCGCAGATGTGGGGGGTGATGACCACATTTTCCATGTGCCAAAGGGGGCTGTTCTCCGGCAAGGGCTCCGCCTCAAACACATCGGACCAAAAGGCTCGGATCTTCCCTTCCCGCAGCACCTCAATCAGGTCGGTTTCTTTGATGGTGCTGCCCCGGCCCATGTTAATGAGGCAGGCCTCCGGTTTCATTTTTTCCAGCAGGGCGCGGTTAACAAGGTGTTCTGTGGCTGGGGTACCCGGCAGCAGGTTGACAATATAGTCGCTTTCGCTGAAGAGCCATTCAATGGATTCCATGCCCACCACTTTTTCCACATGGGGTACTTCACGGGGATTGTTTTTCAGGCCAAACACCCGCATACCCATGAACTGGGCTTTATGGGCCACCTCTTCACCGATGGTTCCCAAACCCAGAATACCCAGGGTGGCGCCGTTAATTTCCCCTTGCAGGGACTTGCGATCCCACTGGCCGCTAAACTGGCGTCGCATCAGCAAATGAATGCTGCGAGCCAGCATCACCATGGCGGCGATGGCATACTCGGCCATGTGAATGCGGTGTATCCCTTTGCCATTGGTGACCACCGCTCCCTGATCTATCAGTTCTTTCAGGGGGAAGGCATCCACCCCCACGCTGAGGGCCTGTACCCATTTGAGCCGACGGCCTTTTCGAAGAATATCCATCTCGCAGGGAAATGCCACCAGTACTTCGGCATCTTCAATGATTTCAGCCAGTTCCTCCGGCCGGATCACGGTCTCCAACTGCCACTCGTCTGCTGGCAGCAGTTTTTCAAATGCTTCCCGGTCAACCTTCAGGTATTTGGGGGCATAGACAACTAATTTTCGCATGGGCTCCACTCCGTTTCTTTCACTCATTGTGTCATGATCACAGGTTACGTCACATATTTACCCAGTATGGGTCAGGTTATTGACTGCAAAACAAAAAGACACCCGAAAAAGCTGTCCGGGAGTCCTTTCAAAGCGCCTTTCATCACTACAGCCGTATGATCACTTCTTCAAACCATTGCTTCATTTCATCTCGAACGCTTTTTAAAAAGCTTTCTTTATAGGGATGAAAGCAGCCTTTGCCGGCCAGCACATTTTTGCTGTCCCGGAAATTTTGGAGCACATAACGTTTGCTGCCTTTCAGCCAATAGGCGATAGCCAGCAAATCTTCCCGGGAAAGCAGCTCCTGACAGACAGTGGTGCGGAATTCATATTGCTTCAGGTGGGTTCTGATGAGTTCAATACTGCGGTTAATAACGGCTTCATCCATCGGTACGCCGGCAACTGCTTCATAACGCTCTGGAGGTGCCTTGATATCCATGGCCACATAATCCACCAGACCTTCTTTCAGCAAGCGCTCCAACAACTCAGGGTTGGTGCCGTTGGTGTCAATTTTAATCAGGTAGCCCAGTTTTCGAACTTCCACCACCAGGTCATACAGGTCGTCGGTGAGGGTACACTCCCCCCCTGAAAAGACCACTGCATCGATGAGATGGGCGCGTCTTGCCAATTCTTCCAATAGTTGTTTCTGGTCAAGATCTTCTCCTTCCCCTTCCAGCAATTCAGCATTATGACAGTAAGGGCAGCGGAAATTGCACCCCTTTGAAAATAGCACTGTGGATAGCCCGTTGGGATAATCAATCAGCGATGTTTTCTGAATGCCGCCAATGCGCACACGCTTCACCTCGGTTTGTTGGATTGGGTAAATCGTTTTCCTCTTTTCATCCTAAAGCAAAATGGGTGACATGGCAAGAAAAAACGTCATGGCATTAGAAGGGGAGTCCCCCTCAATGGAACTCCCCCTACTCTTAATGGTCTGTCATCGGGCTGGCACGCAGCGCCTTACCCAGCTTTCACAGCGTTTTTTTCCTGTACTGCCTGAGCACTGGCGGTTGCACCTTCCAGGCTTACTTGGGTATCGAACTCCAACCGATCTTTAAACTCTTCTTTTTTTCCTTTGTTCCAGGACTGTACCGGTCGATGGAAGCCCACCACCCGGGTCCAAACCTCTGCCTCGCTGCCGCAGTGGGGGCAGGTGAACTGCTCGCCCTTTAAATAGCCGTGTTCAGAACAGATGCTGTAGGTGGGTGTCAGGGTCATGTAGGGCATGTGGGAATGCTGAAAGCTTCGCTTAATCAGCAGCTTGGCGGTTTCAACGTTCTCGATTTCTTCACCGATGAACCCATGGAACACGGTGCCGCCGGTGTATTTTGTCTGAAGGGGCTCTTGGGCTTCAATGGCTTCAAAAATATCTTTGGTGTGTCCCACAGGCAGCTGGGTAGAGTTGGTGTAATAGGGCTCATTCTCTCCCTGGCTGATGATGCGGGGGTACATGGCTTTGTCGATGCGGGCGAACCGGTAGGAGGTTCCCTCTGCCGGAGAGGCTTCCAGATTCCACAGGCTTCCTGTTTCTTCCTGGAAGATGGAAATCACCCGGTTCATAAACTCCATGATGTCAATGGCAAACTCCTGACCTTCTTCACTGGTGATGTCGACTCCCAGCAGGTTTAGGCAGGCTTCATTCATGCCGTTGAGGCCAATGGTGGAGAAATGATTCTTAAAGTATTCTCCCGTGGAGTCTTTGACGCTTTGAAGATAGTACCTTGAATAAGGATAAAGGCCTGATTCCATGTAGTTTTCCAGCACCAGTCGTTTTTCATCACAGATTTCCCGGGCCAGCTCCATTAGTTCCCGCACCCTTCGTTTGAACTCTTCCGGATTGTTGGTCAGGTAACCAATGCGGGCCATGTTCAGCGTCACCACGTTAATGGAGCCTGTCATGGGATTGGCGCCAAAGAGACCACCGCCCCGCTTGCGCAGTTCCCGGTTATCCAGCCGCAGGCGACAGCACATGCTGCGTATATCCTCCGGTGACATATCGGAGTTGAGGAAGTTGGCGAAATAGGGGGTGCCGAATTTACGGGTCATTTCCATGATGGCATCGGCCACCTCAGACTCCCAGGGGAAGTCGGGGGTGATGTTGATAGTGGGGATGGGGAAGCTGAAAGCCCGCTGGGCCCCGTCACCTTCCATCATCACTTCACAGAAAGCCATGTTGAACAGGTCCATTTCTTTTTGAAACTCTCCGTAGGTCTTATCCATGGAAACACCGCCAATGGTAACCGGCTGATTTTTCAGCATGGGGTGGGGGGCGATATCCAGAGTGATGTTGGTAAAGGGGGTCTGAAAGCCCACCCGGGTGGGAATATTCAGGTTAAACACAAATCGCTGCAGGGCTTTTTTTACCTGGGCATAGTCCAGCTCATCGTAGTAGATGAAAGGCGCCAAATAAGTATCAATGCTGGAAACCGCCTGGGCACCGGCTGACTCCCCCTGAAGGGTGTACAGCAGATTTACCAGTTGTCCCAATGCGGTTTCTAGGTGTTTGGGCGGCTTAGACTCCACTTTTCCCTTGGCTCCCTTAAAGCCTCTGCGGAGAAAATCTTCCATATCCCAGCCACAGCAGTAGGGTGCCAGCAACCCCAAGTCATGAATGTGCAGGTCGCCACGTACGTGGGCGTCCCGCAGTTCTTTTCGGTAGATTTTGTTCAGCCAGTATTTGGAGCTGATGGATTCCACAATGTGGTTGTTCAGTCCCTGGAGAGAGAAACCCATATTGGCGTTTTCATTCACCCGCCAGTCGGCCAGGCTCACGTATTCTTCCACCATTTCTTCTGCATCCATGAACAGGTTTTTAACTTCCCGAATCTCTTCCCGCCGCTTGCGGTAAAGTATGTATGCCTTGGCCGTTTTGGCATGGCCTTCTTCAATGAGCACTTTTTCCACAATGTCCTGAATGTCTTCAACAGACGGTATGCTGGCCCGAAAGGTTTCGTTGAGGATGTCCTCTGCTTTTTTTGCCAGGCTGCCGGCTCTTATTTCATCACTTCCCCCCACGGACTTCACCGCGGCGAAGATGGCATCTTTAATTTTTGTCAACTGGAAATCAGCAATTTCCCCGTTTCTTTTTTGAATCTTGGTAATGGCCACGATCCGTAACCTCCTTTATTTAGTAGCATGCTAAAAATGAATGCACAACATATGGTATATTTTAGCCTATTTTGAAATGATTTCAAAATGCCAAAATCCTTGATTTTACTGTTTTTCTGTCTAATAGCTTCTTCTTTCTCCTTCTCACGAATCATCGGCTTTTTTTCAGCTGATCCCACGATATTTTTCCTTGACATTGGATAAAAACAGTTTTTCCACAAAAGAAGCCCGCTGATTGCAGGCAATTCAAAAGGTCTTTGACAGGAGTTATGTCTAAAGACCTATTTCACATTCAGCTGAAGGGTGGCCCTTGTTTATTGTTCAGCAATGGTTTCCGCTTTTTCTGACAGATATGTCCACCGTTCCAACAGTGCGTCCATTTGCTGTAACAGTGCCAGTTTTTCTGCGGTGGCAGTTTCGAGAAACTGAAAATCGGCGGCTTTTTCCAGCATGGCTTCTTCAAGTGAACTGATGGATTTTTCAAGGGTTACAATGCGTTCTTCGATGGTGTCATATTCCTGTTGTTCTTTATAGGTGAATTTAAGGGGACGTTCTGCTTGGCTTCTTTTCAGTGGTTGATTTGGTGTACCAGCTCTTTTTTCGGTTCTTTCAGCTTCTGCTGCTTTTGCTGCATCACCCAGTTCCTTTTCTCTGGAACGTTGTTCTTTCAGCCATTCGCTACATGAAAGGCCTGTTTCTGTCACGCTGCCATCGGATCCAAATACAATAAGCCGATCTGCCAGACGGTCCATCAAATATCGGTCATGAGAGGCAATGACCACCGTTCCGGGAAACTGGTCAATATAGTCTTCCAGCACAGCCAGCGTGACCACATCCAGGTCGTTGGTGGGTTCATCCAACAGCAGGAGGTTAGGTTCTTCCATAAGGCGCCTTAACAACAACAGGCGACGTTTTTCGCCGCCGGAAAGGGAACCCACTGTGGTCCACTGTTTTTCAGGGGAAAACAGGAATCGTTCCAGCATTTGAGAAGCTGTGATTCGCTGGTTTTGGCTGAGGGTAATCACTTCCCGACCTTCCCGCATGTACTCCAATACTCTTTGCTGGGCATTCAGCTCCTGATTTTCCTGACGAAAAAAGGCCAGACGCACAGTTTCTCCCCGTTCCACAGTTCCTTTTACAGGCTCCAGCTCTCCTGCCATCAGTTTCATCAGGGTGCTTTTGCCACTGCCGTTGGGGCCTGCCAGCCCCACAATTTCTCCGGGCTTCAGCAACAGGTTAAAGTTCTGGATCACCGGCGATTGTCCTTCGTAGGCAACGCTCACCTGTTTCAGTTCCATGACTTTTTTGCCCAGCCGATGAGTTAACACTGGCAAGTCCAGGTTGGTTTCCTGATTTTTTACCAGTGATTCTTCCAAATGATCAAAGCGCTGAATGCGGGCTTTTTGCTTGGTGGTACGGGCTCTGGCTCCCCGGCGAATCCACGCCAGCTCCTGTTTGAAAAGGGTTTGCAACCTTCGCTGGGTGGCCGCCTCTTTGGCCATGCGTTCTTCTTTCTGTGTCAGGTATTCACTGTAGCTTCCACTGTAAAGGGTCAGTGTGCCGTCTTCCAGTTCTCCAATCTGATTCACCACCCGGTCAAGGAAATAGCGGTCATGAGTGACCATCACCAGTGCGCCTTTGCGTTGCTGAAGGTAGGTTTCCAGCCATTCGATCATTTCCAGGTCGAGATGGTTGGTGGGTTCATCCAAAATCAGCAGGCTGGCAGGTCGAATGAGTGCTCCTGCCAGGGCAATGCGCCGCCGCTGGCCGCCGGAAAGGGTCTCCACCCGGGCATGTACATTCGGGAGCCCCAAACGAGTCAAAATCACCCGGGCCTGGGTTTCCATATCCCACGCATTCTGACTATCCATTTGCTGCTGCAGTTCCAGCAAGCGCTGTTGCAATTGGGGTTCATCCGGTTTTTCCTGAAGGCGGTTCAGTGTTTGCTGGTACGCCAGCACCAGGCGGCACTGTTGGTCACCACCCTGAAAGGCGGCCTCCAACACGGTGAGTTCCGGAGAAAGCTGCGGGTCTTGATCCACCATTTGGCATTGAGTGTCGGGGTGAAAGGCAACCTCTCCCGATTCAGGGGTCAGCGCACCTGCCAAAATACGCAACAGTGTGGTTTTTCCGGTACCATTTATGCCGATGAGCCCCAGGCGGGTATCATCGGTAACATGAAAGGTAACGTCTTTCAGCAGCAGTTTAATGCCGTAGTGATGGGTCACTTGGTGTAAGGTAACTTGATTCATCGCTATTCCTCTTCCAGTATGATCTGCATTTGTTTTTCCAATAGTGCCGCAGGCAGCCCCCTCTGAAGGAGCTGCTCATGTAGAATATGTTTCATCTTTTCCCTGGGTGCCAACCCTGAAGCAGAAGTCATCAGGTGAATACGGGCTGTGGACGCATGTTTCTCCTGTTCATTGGTGGCAGGGAGCAACCGAAGGGCCTGCCTGACGGTGCCCTCATTGCCGTCCACCAATTGAGTACCGTCACCAACCGCCTGCTGCCATTGGGGTCGAATAAGCACATAGTGGGTACACCCCAACACCAACCGGTGTATCGGGGTTTGTGCCACAGGTGCCAGAAGCTCAGCCATCTTTTCATCCACCTGACGGGAACCTGGCCCTGCATTTTCAATGACTTCCACCAGTCCGGGGCAGGGTAAGGGAATGATGTCGTGTAAGCCCTTGTTTTGCTGGAGCAATGCTGAGAATTTTTTTTCTTTCAGTGTCAGCGGCGTGGCCGCCACAACGATCCGCAACGGTGTTTCACCCAACACCGCTGGTTTCAGTGCCGGCTCCATGCCCACCACGGGAATGGGCATAAGCTGTCGCAATTCTTCCACCGCTGCACTGGTGGCCGTATTGCAGGCAATCACCAACAGCCGAATGTGTCGCTGCAACAGTTTTTCAGCCACTTCCAACACCCGCTTCCGCACCAGATCACGGCTTTTTTCGCCATAAGGAGCAAAATGGGTGTCAGCATAATAATGAAATTCATCGCCGGGATGGACTTTGGTCAGGTCTGCCAGCACGCTCAACCCTCCCAGGCCGGAATCAAAAATACCGATTCCCTGTTCCCTGGATTTGACGACTGTCATCGCCGTTCCAGCTCCTCTTTCAGCGTTTCAGATCCGGGTTTACCCAGCAGCGCAAACATGTTAGCCTTGTAAGCTTCCACCCCTGGCTGGTTGAAAGGGTTCACTCCCAGCAAGTAACCACTGACGGCGCAAGCCTTCATAAAGAAGTAAAACAGATGGCCTGTCCAATAGGCACTTTTTTCAGGAATGGTGATTTTCAGCACGGGAACGCCGCCGTCCATGTGGGCCATGGCGGTTCCTTCCATGGCTTTGTGGTTCACCAGCGAAACCGGTTTGCCTGCCAAGTATCCCAGCCCGTCATCGTCTTCTCCCGTATCCGGGATGAGAAGTTCCTGACCATTATCTGCCACCAGTACCATGGTTTCGAAAAGAATGCGCTGTCCGTCCTGCACATATTGCCCCATAGAGTGGAGGTCGGTGGTCATTTGAAGGGATGCGGGGAAAATTCCCATATGATCTTTTCCTTCGCTCTCACCGAAGAGCTGTTTCCACCACTCTCCCAGGTACTGAAAAGCGGGGTCAAAGGTGGCAAGAACTTCAGTGGTTTTGCCTTTCCGATGCAAAATATTTCGAATAGCCGCATAACGATAGCAGGCATTGTCCAGGATCGGCTGGTCAAGATAAAGGGCCTGAGCTTCCCTTGCTCCCCGCATCATGGCTTCAATATCAATGCCTGCGGCGGCAATGGGAAGTAGCCCCACAGGTGTTAATACTGAATAACGGCCACCGATATCGTCTGGAATCACAAAAGTCTCATACCCTTCTTTGTCTGCCAGATTCTTCAATGCTCCCCTGGCGCTATCTGTGGTTACCACGACGCGTTCCTTCGCACCGCTTTTTCCGTATTTTCGTTCCATCATTTCCTTAATGAGTCGAAAAGCAATGGCTGGCTCTGTGGTGGTGCCAGACTTGGAAATTACATTGACAGCCACTTGTTTGTTTTCCAGGTATGCCAAAAGCTCTTTCAGATAATCACCATTCAGATGATGACCGGCGTATTGAATTTCCATTCCCTTTGAATTTCCAAAGGCGGGGGTGAGCATTTCGATGGCGGCCCGGGCTCCCAGATAGGACCCTCCGATGCCAATGACCACCAATACATCTGCCAGGCCCTGCAGATGCTCAGCCACTTTGTGAATCCGTTTTAACTCGGTGGTTTCCAACTGGGTCGGCCAGTCAAGCCAACCCAGAAATTCACTTCCCGGTCCATCTTTTTCATCCAGCATTCGGTCGACTGCCTCCAGCTGAGCTTTCAGATCTTCCAGCTCATGTTGCCGAAGAAGACTGCCGGCCATTCCATCATCAAAAAATAGTTGTTCCATAGAGCTCCCTCCTGTTTCACAAATTCTTTCTTATGCCTCCACCCGATTTTCCAATGTACCGATTCCTTCAATGGTGCAGGTTACCACATCTCCCGCCTTCAGATAACGGGGAGGATCAAATCCCATTCCCACGCCGGCAGGGGTTCCAGTGGCAATGAGATCGCCCGGCTTCAGTGTAAAACCCCGAGACAGGTCACTGATAACATAGGACAGATTAAAGATGAACTGGCGGGTATTGGAAGATTGTCGGATTTCACCATTGACGGCACAGCTGAGATCCAGTTCCGGCGGATCATTAAAGAGGCTGCGATGCACCAGTGCCGGCCCCATGGCTGTAAAGGTGTCAAGACTCTTCCCCCTGATCCATTGGGTATGCCGCTGTTGTAAATCACGGGCAGTGACATCATTCATGATGGTGTATCCAAAAATATGCTCAAAGGCCTTCTCTGCAGGAATATTGGTGCCACCCTTGCCGATAACCGCCACCAGTTCCACCTCATAGTCAATGGCATTGGTAATCCCTTCATGGCGCTTTAGGATGGCTCCCGGACCCACGATTTCTGTTGCCATTTTACCGAAGTATACAGGCGCCTCCGGCACCTGCCGTTGTTTTCCAAAGCTGTCTTTCAGCTCAGTGGCATGGTCCTGATAATTCAAGCCAAGGCAAATGACATTTCGTACAGGATGGGGGATAGGGGCCAGCAGCTGCGCGTCTTGCAGGGATACCTGGCCTTCTCCCGGATTTTCCTGGGCAAGCTTCAACCTGTCATTGAGATGATCGTCCTGCAGCAAAATGAGATCAAGCACTGATGCCGGAGCTTCGTCTCCCAGTACGGCTGTGAAGGGCAGGGCTGATTGACCGTCATTGACCAACAATGCCGGCAGTTCTTTTTCCTGATGATAAATGGTGATCAGCTTCATCAATATGGCCTCCTTTGATTGTCTTAAGTGCAAAACTCAATGTGATATTGCAAGAAAATGCTCATTGTATATCCAGTTACACCAGCAGGAAAACAGGTTCCTTAATGAATTCCCAGAATCAGGCTGGCCATATTGAAGTATACAATCAGTGCCATGGCATCCACAATGGTGGTGATCAGCGGCCCTGCCATAATCGCCGGATCCACTTTCATTTTTTTGGCAATAATGGGCATCAGACCGCCAAAAATCTTTGCCATAACCACTGTAAGGGACAGGGTGAAAGATACTGTCACCGCTACTAACACTGAGGATTCAACAATGAGAAGCATGCGGACAAAATTAATGAGTCCCAGCATCAAGCCCACCAATAGGCTGATGCGAAATTCTTTCCACAGCACCTGCAAATAGTCTTCCAGTTCAATTTCACCCAGGGCGATTCCCCGAATGACCAGGGTGGAAGACTGATTGCCGGCATTTCCGGCGGTATCCATGAGCATGGGAATGGCTGCGGCCAATACCACCACTGCCTGCAACACATCTTCAAACCGACTGATGATACTGCCGGTGAAAGTGGCAGAGATCATGAGGATCAGAAGCCAGGGCAGGCGTTTCTTTGCCATGGTAAGAATACTGGCGTCCAGATACTCTTCGTCACCGGGCAACAGTGCCGCCATTTTCTCGAAGTCTTCGGTATTTTCCTGTTCGATAACGTCTACGATATCATCAATGGTGATGATTCCCACCAAGCGTCCTTCCTGATCAACAACGGGGAGTGTCATCAAATCATACTTTTTAAAAAGATCGGCCACTTCTTCCTGGTCATCCCAGGTGGATGTGTTAATCAGATCTTCATCCATGAGATCTTCAATCAGCATATGTGCTTCTGCTAATACCAGTTTTCGAAGAGAAACAATTCCTTCAAGCTTTCTGGTTTCATTCAGTACGTAGCATGTATAGATGGTTTCTTTGTCAACACCGGTGGTGCGAATATGTTGAAGGGCTTCAAACACAGTCATTTCTTTTTTCAGGTCAATGTACTCAATGGTCATGAGGCTGCCAGCCGAGTATTCAGGGTAATTGAGAAACTGGTTAATCAGTGTTCGTTCCTCTTCTGTTACATTTTTCAGGATGCGTTTCACCACATTCGCCGGCATTTCTTCCAGAAAGTCTATCTTATCGTCAAAGTTCAGTTCTTCGACAATGTTCTTCAGCTGTTTTTCATGAAGTGCACCTACAATGCTTAACTGCTCTGCTGTGGAAAGGTAGGAAAACACCTCTGCCGCCAAGTCTTTTGGAAGCAGCCTGAAAACGATAATGGTACTTTCAGGCGCTTCTTCTCCCATTTCTTCCATGGCTTCGGCGATATCCACCGGCTTTGTATCCACCAACAGTTCCCGTAAATGGGAAAAACGCTTTTCCTCCATGAGCCGCAGCATTTCTTCGTACAACAATGTCATTTCTTCATTCATGGGGTCACCTCACATTTCTTCAGGTGACACCCCGCCTGGGAGGACGGGCGTCTTCCTGACTGAGTTTTTCAATGGTATGCGTCGTACTGTGCGTATCAGATCCTGAATCCATCCGTTTCCACCTCCCTCAAATACTTTCAGTTGCTTTGCAAAAGTGCCTGTCTCAGCGAACAACTGATAATTGGCGTGATTGATGGGTTCCATATGTTAACTTGTTATTCCTAAAAATTAATCACGTCACGGCGCATGTTCACATTCAACACCAGGCCAATGGCAATGAAATTGGTCAACATAAAGGTCCCACCATGACTGATGAAGGGCAGAGGCTTCCCCGTAACAGGAAACAACCCTATGGTCATGCCCACGTTGATGATAATGTGAAAGGCAAGCATGAAAACCACGCCAATCACCAGATACATGCCAAAGTGGTCTTTGGCGTTCATGGCAATTTGGATACATTTGACCAGAAGAACAAAGAACAACAGCAATAAAACCGCCGCCCCAATAAAACCCAGCTCTTCAGCAATAACCGAGAAAATGAAATCTGTATGCCGCTCCGGTAGAAACCCGTATTGGCTCTGGGTTCCCTTGTACAATCCCTGCCCCCGCATCATGCCTGCTCCAACCGCCCGCTTGGACTGGATGATCTGATACCCATCACCCATGGGATCCATCTCAGGGTTTAAAAAAATTAAGATACGTGTCTTTTGGTAACCTTCAAGGAAATGCCAAAAGACCGGGAGACTGATAAGCCCCATCCCCATTGCACTAAACAGGTAGCGATACTGCAACCCTGCCATAAACAAAATCCCCACGGTAAATGCCAGTATGATGACAGTGGTACCCAGGTCTGGCTGCATCATAATGAGACCCATGGGCAGTGCCATAAAGAGACCAATTTTGATCAACACACCGGGACTGTCGAGAAAGTCCCGGTGATCGTCAGCAATTTTGGCCAGACAGATGATCAGGCCGATTTTGACGAAATCTGCGGGTTGGAAACCATACCCTCCAATTCGAATCCAGCGATTGGCACCCCAATCTTCTGCACCGGTACCAGCCACCAGCACCAGCACCAACAGCAGGTTGCTTACCACATAGATGGGTGTTGCCAGACGTTTCAAAGTTTTGTAATTGATGGTGATGGTTACAGCCATGGCAGCCAGTCCCACCAGAATAGAGCGCAGCTGGCTCTTAATGAAGGCCGCCGAACCCAACCGGTGATTTAACGTGGCACTTGAAATAGCCACCAGCCCATAAACACACAGTAATAAAACAAGGACAATGAGTCCAAAATCAATTTTTTTGACAAGCTTCATATCAGGTTTCATTTTTTCAACTCCTGCGTCTTCTTATGCATACTTTCCAATTCTGTACCTGCATACAGTGTAACGCAGTTTTTCCCGTTTGGCAATCCGTTGAAAAAGACATCACAGCGCCCACCAACGGCTGTATAACAAAAGCGCAGCAATTCTTTGCTGCGCCGATGATTCAAAGTCATTCATTCACTTAATCCCAAACGATTTTCCATGAAAGCCACATTCATAGCCCCTTCCACCCTGTGCTTCACCAGTCCGTCCTCATCAATGAACACGCTGGTGGGTGTTGCCCGAACACGGTATTCCACAGCGGCAAAGTTGTCATGGGTATCAAAAAGAACGGGAAACGTGTAATTGTTTTCTTCCATATAGGCTTCCACTGCCTGTTGAGAATCTCTGATGTTAATGGAAAGGATCCAAATGTTTTTATCTTCATGGACTTCTTGAAAAGCCTGAATTTCTTTCTTTTCCATCACACAGGGTGGGCAACCCATGTGCCAGAAGTTCAAGACCACCTGATTTCCCCGAAGATCTTCCAGACACACCTGGTTTCCTTCCAAATCATAGAGGGTAAAGTCAGGGGCGCGATTCCCCTGAAAGATGCCCACCGGCGGTTCGTCGATTTCAGTTGTTTCTGATGCTTCCGTTACTTCAGGTTCTTCTATTGCCGCTTCATCTATTTCTGCAGATTCAACTGTCACCTGTGGCGATTCAGGAGCCGTCGGGCTGCATGCCTGCAGTACCGCCATGCTCAACAACAGCAACACCACCAACAGCAAGACGCTTTTTTTCATTACACTTCACTCCTTTCGAATGGCTTTGGTGTTTAAACCTTTATATTCCAATGGTCTGAAGCCAAATGGTAATATCTGTCATTTTGTCAAAAAAGATTCCCAACCCAAGAAGAATGAGCAAGAACCCCCCGGCCTTGCTGATCCCCGCCAGCACCCGGTCAAATCGGGAAATAAAACCATAAAAGTATTTGAGGAAAACTGCTGTGAGAACAAAGGGTATTCCCAGTCCAAGAGAGTAGAAACCCAGTAACATAACGCCTTGCATCATGGTTTCGGACATGCCTGCATACAAAAGAATTCCCGCCAACACGGACCCAATGCAGGGCGTCCACCCTGCTGCAAAGGCCAACCCCATGAGAAAAGCGCTCAAAGATCCTCCTGATTTTGGAAGTGGCAGCCGAAAGGTTTTGCCCAGTTGATCCAGCGGTATCACCCCCAAAAGATATAACCCAAAAAAGACAATAAACGCGCCGGCAATCCGGTTCAGGTGATGCACATACTGATAAAGAAACTGGCCCATCGCACTTGCAGTAGCTCCCAGAGCAATAAATATCAGTGAAAATCCCAGTACAAAAAACAGAGAACGGATTACCATCAGTCGTGTATTGGGCTCACTACCCTCCACCTCATCAATTCCTGAACTGATATAACCAATATACCCGGGAACCAATGGTAAAATGCAGGGAGACAGAAAAGAAATACCGCCGGCTGCCAGTGCAACCATCCAAGAAACGTCTGGCATGGAATCACTCCTTTTTGTTTCCTCTCCCGTAGGGGGAGGGGGTATACTCTGAAAACAAACCTCTGCGCCGGAGGGGTTCAGAGGCTCCTGGCTTTCTTTTTGCAGTTATTCCGCATTTTTGGTGCTCAGGCAATGGCACTGACTGAATTGGTCCATTTGCCGCACCGGTCTCCCCAGCGGGCCACAATACGGCCATCCAGTTTGACCTCGATCACTTCGCAATGATTAGGGCAATCTTCACACTCAAATGTTGCAGGGACAAATTCCAGATCAGCAGCCTGAAATCCTCTGAAACTGGTGGCGTTTCCACTGATCTTCACTTCATTACGAGCCAAAATGGCCGAGCCAACAGCTCCCATGATGTTATAGTGTTCCGGCACCATCACTTGATGATTGATTTCTTTTTCAAAAGCAGCAATGATTCCCTTATTGGCAGCAACTCCACCCTGAAAAACAAAGGGTGGTTCCAGTTTTTTTCCCCTGCCCAGGTTATTGATATAGTTGCGCACCAGTGCTTCACACAGTCCTTTGATAATCTCTGCTTTTGAGAATCCAAATTGCTGCTTGGCAATCATGTCTGATTCTGCAAAAACAGTGCAGCGCCCTGCAATGCGCACATCCCGGTCGGCTGAAAGAGCTTTGTCTCCAAAGTCTTCAATGGGGATGCCCAGCCGCTCAGCCTGATGATCCAGAAAAGAGCCGGTGCCCGCAGCACAAACCGTGTTCATGGCAAAATCGGTTACCATCTGGTTTTCCACCACGATGATTTTGGAATCCTGTCCACCAATTTCAAAAATGGTGCGCACATCCGGAACAAATTGAATGGTGGCTGTTGCATGAGCAGTAATTTCATTTTTGATGACATCTGCGCCAAGCATCACGCCCACCAGTTGACGACCACTGCCAGTGGTTCCGACTCCCCTAATCACACCATCATCAGGAAAGCGTCGCTGCAATGTCTTCAACCCTGCCTTGACAGTTTCAAGGGGCTGTCCATTCGTTCGGATGTACTGGCTTGAAATCACGTTCACAGCTTCGTCAACCACCACAATGTTAGTGCTGACGGAGCCCACATCCACACCCATATAAAGCTCTCGCAACTATTTCATCCTCCTATGGTCATCGATTAAAATATGATCTTGTAAGGGGTTATCCCGTGGGTGACACCCGCTGTGTCACCGACTCTGTGACACGATTCCTGCTCTGCTTCTTTTCTTGATGCTTTCCTCTCACCAAATCCAGGAATGCCTCCACCCTGGTCTGATTATTAGCTATTCCCGTCTGTTCATCCAACGAAATCGTAAGAACGGGAATTTCATAGTCTTCATTGATTTTAGGAATAATACTCTGTGAAACCAGCTCAGGAAGGCATCCGAAAGGCATCAGGTGAACAACGCCGTCAAATCCCCGCTGGCTGTAATCTATCATTTGACCCACATTATGCTTGGCATGCCCGCCAATTTGAATAGGCAAATATCCATCACTTTTTTGAAGGATTTTCTTTTCGTGGGACCAGTTCATCCATTTGGGCAGCATATTGTAGGTGACCCATTGAGATAAGTATTGAGATCGTTCCACTTCAGCTCCCAGACTGTTCAGCAACTGCTCCATCTTCATATTGATGGAGTCTTCCATTACTACGTAGATCTCGCCCACAATGCCGATTCTGATCCGATCTTCTTTGTCCACCTGTTTCAAATGAATGGCTGAAATCATCTCTTGGCCCTTGTTAAAGGCTTCACTTAAAGCTTTTTTTGTATACGCCTGATCAAACATTTTCTGAATCTGTTCCCAAACCCTTGTGGTCTCACCCCGATTCACTTCGTAAGCCCGTATTCGCTGCACCTGTTTTTCCAGATGATCCAGTTTGCCGATCATGTCATATACCAGCCAAAGGGCATGGATGACGCGATGCATAGGTGTCTGACCTTTTAAGCGCTTTACATTTTCCATAAAGGTTTTTCGATTTCGAAACATGGAGTCGAAGACGATGAAATCCACCTGGTGACCTTCGGTCTCAAGAATTCGCCGGTGAACCCGTTCGTAAAAACCCGCCCGACAGGGGCCGTGGCCACCAGACGTAACAATCACCTCTGCTCCCCGTTGAATTGCCTCAAAGTAACTACCCATGATGACTTTTAAAGGAAAGCAGGCAAACTCAGGGCTGTATTTAACGCCCAGATTAATGGTGTGCTGGGTGGGTTTCGGCGGCATGATCACTTCATGCCCCAGCATTTCCAGCAGTTTTTTGTAGACCACCGTGGTCCCCATATAAGGAAATGATACTTTCATGCCTACGCACCTCTTTGAGCGTTCATTTGTTTCTTAAGCCTCAACATATCTACAAAGGCTTCAATGCGCGTTTGTAAATGATTTTCACCAGAGTGTTCGTCTATGCGAACAGTCATAAAGGGTTTTTGAAACTTGACCGAATCCAGCTCCAGCAGTTTTCCCAGCATGGAATCCGGGCCGCAGCCAAAGGCTGTGACATGAATCAGTCCATCAATTTCCGGTTTTTCAAAAAAGTGATAGCCTGCTGCAAACAATTTATCACTGAAAGTCCAAAACATGGTTTTGGGCATTCCTGTTAACTGCTGTCTCAAAGCTCGTTCCGGGATCATTTCGAAGGTTTCCACGCGAACGCCCATCTCCCTCAGACGACTGAGGATATCCAGACTGATCATGGAGTCATAAAGATTGTACACATAACCAAGCACTCCCAGGGTTATTTCCTGCTGATGCCCAGCATCCACCGTTTTCTTTTCAAGGATGCTATCCTGTGTTTTAGCTAAGGCCATTGCCATTGCTTCAGGCACTTCATAGCCTTTCAGGCTCCAGCGTCTGAAGTCCAGCCAGACTGCTTCGGCTTTTCGAAGCGCCCTTCGGCTGTCACTTCGACTGACTCCCAGCTTTTCCTCCATTATCTGGTACTGCTTCACAGAAGTTGCCAGATCATCTGTTGAACTCTCCACCGATGGAATTAATAATCGGTTTGCCAAATGGGGAAATGAGTGGCGTACCATATCCGGCAGTCCCATGAACTTGGGGCAAAAAAACTGACCTTTTTGAATGGAAACAAACCGAGGGATGAAGAGCCAGTCTGCACCCTTTTCTGCCAGCGACAGCACGTGTCCCAAATATACCTTAATGGGAACGCAGATCTCCGGCACAGAGGCTTTCACGCCCAGATCCATGATGGCTTTGTTGGTTGATGCAGAAACCATCACCTCAAACCCCAATTCTTCAAAATAGGTTTTCCAGAAAGGAAAGTAATAATGGTATAGCAGTGCCTTTGGAATACCAACCTTCATAGCCGCAACCTCCTGTCATGCTCACCGCTTTAAAACGGTTTCAATCCATTATAACGCTTTGCTGATTTTCTGCCAATCAGAAGTTTTATACCCCGTCATCATCCAATCATATCAGGATAAACATCCCAAAATCAGGATGGCTTCAGTACTATACTGCTGCTGTCAGCTGCGTGCTGGATATGATTACAAAGAACCGTTTTTGCTGTTGCTTCATCAAGATAGTCCCCGTGCGATACGTATTTCTTTTACCAAAACACCGGCCAGTGCCCTGCTTTTAAGCAATAACGCTGCCAGCTCCTGCCATGTGTCTGAGTCTTGAAATTCCCGGGATTGCCGCTTGATCATACGTCGTGCCAATTGCTCATCTTTCTGCAGGTCTTTTTCGATTTGGCGCAGCTGTTTGTCTTCAATTTTGGAGATCCGGGCTGCCATACGGTTGCGTCGCCACTGGGGCAGTTGGAATAGCCAACGGGAACATTGCCATGTTGCTGCTCCGGCGGCAAGGGTAATCAGCAGCCCTGGAATAATGGACCGGCGACGGCTTTTGCCGGGACTGAGGGCATGAAGACCACTGATGACTCCTCTGGGTGTCAGACCACTGCGACCTGCTTCTGCCACCATCAGCAGCGGAACAGCTAATCCCGCCGTCCCTGCAACTGCCTGATGCATAACCCGGTTTCCCAGTGCAGGTTTTTCGTCTGCCGGCAAGTAACCTGCAGCCTCTTCAATACTTTTGCGCACCTGTTCAACATGTTCCTGGCGAATGGACAGCCATCTGGCAGCGCGCATAAAGAATGTCGCTTCTTCATCACCTTCATAATGGTCAGCCATCATGATCCGATAGAGGTCTTCCAGCAACGTAAAGCGAAGAAGATTACGTTCCTGTTCATCCGGCGTGTCAAGGATCAGCCTGCACAGCTCTTCACCAGATGTATCAGGGGAGATGATGAACTCAAGAACAGCATGACGGTCACGATCTTTAAGATTGATGCCACTCAAAGCCCGGTAAAATGCGACGACTTGGGCCGATTCTGGCCGTGGCTCTGCCAGTAGCATCAGCCCCAGAAGTTTTCCATAGGCCATCCTGATTTCCTGTGGCATTGCACCCGGTTCCCGATGTTGTTTTTTTTTCATTTATACTCCCTCGTTTCCATATTCGAGTGAACCAATCCGCGTCATTTCTAATGATTACATCCATATTGTACCTCATTCTGCCAAAAAGAACAAAGGGGATGCTTTTAGAAATTGATGATTCAGGCAAAGAACGCCGCAAGCGGAGTGTTATCCGCCTACAGCGTTCTTGTGTCAGGATTTTTACATGATATCAGGTTTGCATTGAAGACAGATTACATGGCTTCTATTTCTTTTTTCTCTTTATCACTGAGAATTTTTTCCAGATCCAGCAGGACAATGATTTTCTCATCCACTTTACCAATACCAATGATATAGTCCCGATCGATGCCTGCGATGAGTTCCGGCGGACTCTCAATCTGATTTTCATCCATAGTCAGCACTTGGGAAGCATCATCTACAATAAAGCCCACCTGTTTCTCGTTCAAATTGATAATGATAATGCGCTGTTCCTCAAGCTCTCCCTCGAGAGGCAGGTCAAACCGCTTTTTAATACTGACAATCGGTACAATTTTCCCCCGAAGGTTGATGATGCCCTCCACAAAAGCGGGTGTATTGGGAACGCTGGTGATGCTCTTGATCTCCGTGATCTCCTGAACATGGCTGATGGCGACACCGTACTCTTCCTGATTCAGCTTGAAAACAACGTATTGCTTTTCCATTTTAATCCTCCTTGATGTTTGCTTTGCTTCACTATCCCTTAATAACTACCTTTCCTTTCAACTGTCTTACAGGAATCACCAGGTCTTCCTGCTGTTTCATCACAAAGGCAATCTCCTTGTAGGCCATGGGAGCTTCCTCTCCCACATCCGCGAGCTGCTGCTTCCCCAGAACCACCTGCTGTACTGCCAACTCTTCCATTACCCTCTCTTTGGAAAAACGCCGCAGTGCGTCTTTTCGACTCATTGCCCGGCCTGCTCCATGGGAACAGGAGTTGAATGAGCTGACGTTCCCTTTGCCTGTAACCACAAAGGAGCTGCGCCCCATGGCTCCCGGTATCAATCCCTTTTCACCAGCATTGGCGCGGATGGCCCCCTTCCGATGAACCCAAACATTTGTTCCCCCATGAACTTCCTGATTAACATCATTGTGATGAACATCAAAGATGTCAATTACTTTCTCTTCAAACCGCTGGCCAGCCACAATCTGTAAAGCGGTCTGCAGCATCTGCTGCCGGCTCTCGCGGGCAAAAGCCTTGGCCAGTTCCATCCACCGGATATACGAGCATCCCTCGTGGCAGTCGACCGGTAAATAATCCAATTGATGTGCTGTTGGCACACAACTCTGCCATTGTCGACGTTGCCTGCCTGCAATGGCATTAAAGTGACGGGCAATCTGATAGCCGAAGTTCCTGGATCCGGAATGAATCATGAGACAAATTCGATTTTCTTCATCTGCCTGCAGCTCGATAAAATGATTTCCGCCGCCCAGGGTTCCCATCTGGTAATAACCTCTTTCAATTTCTTTCCAAAGTATCGATTGCTGCTTTTCTTCCGGGTAGTCCCGCTGAAAATCGTCCAATGCCTGCGCCTTCATTTTTTCTTTATGATGACTGAATCCCTGGGGAATCACTTGCATGATTGCTTCCACCCATTTGTGAATAGCCTGACAGGTGACGTCGTCCCACAGCAGATCGGTTTGAGCAAAAGCTACACCGCAGCCAATATCCACACCCACAGCATTGGGAATAATCACATCCCGTGTTGCTAGTATGCCGCCGATGGGCATACCAAACCCCTGGTGTGTATCCGGCATGAGGGCTATGTGATGATATGCGAAGGGAAATCGGGACAGGTTCAATGCCTGCTGAAAACAGCCCTCTTCCAGTTCACTCTGATCCGGCAGCCAGACCTTGATGGGGATGGGCAGTTGATTACCCTGTATATCCCGCATAATTTCAAACATCGGAAGCACCTCTTTCAGGCAGCTGCAGCTATCCGCCCCCAAGGGGTTTAAGCACTCGCAGGCGGTCCCCTTCATGAAGCAAAAATGTAGGATATTCTTTTTGCAGCAGGCGTCGCTCATTGACCCACACGGCCACATTTCGCCCTGCCTGTTGTTGTTCAAGCACCTGCATCACAACAGCATTATCCATCGTTTCAACAGATTCTCCATTAACCACAATACGCATCGGTTTCCCTCACTTTTACAAAGAACCATTTTCTATTGGCTCGTTGAGCATTTGCCGCTGTTCATCCGATGAAGTTCATCAGATAATATAAAATCCCGGCAGCAGACAACAGAAAGATGATGACCAAGTTAATGCGGTAATAGTCTTCCCGGCGTCTTTTGCGGGATTTATTGATGGCCAGTCCGCCAGCTGATAACACCAGTAAACCCACCATGAGGTAAAAGGCCCATCGAAAAACATCCTGGTCCCACGTGGAACGCACCTGAATATCAAACATTTTGTCAAAAAATGTCTCGAACTCAGGTTTTGCCCGGTCAATGAGAAACAGCAAGGGTAACATTAATCCCCAGGAAATCATTCCAATCCACTGAATACTCCGCAGCCAGACATCGGGGCCTTTGCGCCGTTCCCGATGGTTTGTTGTCCCATTCTGCTGATTTCGCCGATCATGAATGGTTGGTTCCATGCCATCACCTGATTTCTGCTTTTCTTTTATTGTATGGAACCGGCTGGCTTTCGTCAAGAAAAAGCGTATAGCGAGGAAGATATAAGCGGACAGTCAACCCGCAGGCCAACAGTCCGCTATGTCGTTCGTTTACTTTCGGAATGACTTGCGTTACTTCTCCAGAAGCCACCCCAGAGACAGTCGCTGCAGGGTTGTCTCTTTTGGACGCCCCTGCTGATCCCATCCCATTTGCTCATAGTAGGTGCTGCGTGCTTTCTCGAAATCTTCCCGGCTCATCTGATGACCCTCTGAAGGGCCTTCAGGCAGTGGTTCAAAGATCCGGTCTGGCAATTGATCATCTGCTGCCGTGAAGCCAGCTTTTACATTAAACCAGCGCATCATGTTAATACGTCTTTCACCAATTTCCATGAGCTCTTGAATTGAAGTGTCCCATCCAATACCGGCGCTGCAGGCCTCCACAAGGTCAGCCGGCCCGTAGAGCTGCCAGGCTGGTCCCCAGGCAAACTGGCAAAGACACAGGGTGTCCATCATCGAATAAAAGCGCTGACCGGCAGTGGCAAACCGAACTTTATTATCGTCAAGTGAAAATTGATCATCGTAAAGAAGGTTAATCCCCAGCATTCCCAGCCACACCTGTTCTTTGGCATCCGGCGGCATGGTGAGGAATGGATCATGTTCACAGGACTGGTGATCTGCACCAAAGTTGTTCACTGCATACATGAGGCCCACAGCAGGTTTGTACTGAGGCATATGCGCTGGCAGTTCCTGCTTTTTCACACTGATGCTTAATGGAATAGCTTCAGGACCCAGTTTTTCTGCCATTCGGTAACTGCCTTCAGCCATCATATCCCCGAATCCCTGCCGCAGTGAAATTTTTTCGATTAATTCCTTGAAAACTGAACCATCGCCAAACTTGAGGATCATACCGTCGGTGTCTTCAGTGGTGAGCAGTCCCTTTTCAAAGCACTCCATGGCAAAGGCAATGGTAGCACCGCACGAGATGGTGTCCACACCATACATATTACAGTATTGATTGGCGATGGCAATATCTTCAAGACTGTCGTTACCACAGTATGACCCAAAGGTGGCACAGGTTTCATACTCCGGCCCGCCGTAGAAGGGATCAACCTTTCCCTCCACTTCAACCACTCGCTTGCACCGAATGGCACAGGCAAAGCAGGTATCTCTTTCTTTCAGGATGGTTTTTGCCATGGTAGTGCCAGTGATTTTCTTGGCTTTTTCGAAAAAATGGCCTGATTTGAAATTTCGGGTGGCCAAAAAACCGTCTCGGTTGGTGGCGTTGAGTTCTCCATCGGTACCAAATAATCCCAACGCTTCAATTCCTTCATTATCCTTGATGCGATCTCTTACATTTCCTGTGAGTTTGCGAAAGCTTTCCTGATCCGCCGCCTTTCGAGCTTTACCCTTTTTTACCACCACAGCCTTCAGTAACTTGGAGCCCATGACTGCCCCGGTTCCGTTTCTGCCGTTGGCCCGGTTGCTCATGTTCATGACGGAAGCGTATTTCACTAAATTTTCTCCAGCGGGACCAATCTGTGCGATTTCAATATTTTCATCCTGCAGTTCATCTTTGATCACTTTTTCTGCCTCACCTGTGACTTTACCCCAAGCGCCGACGGCATCCCGCAAACTGACATCATCACCGTCAATATAGAGATACACTGGCTTAGCTGCCTTTCCTTTAAATACTACTGCGTCATACCCGTTAATTTTTAAGTGAGCCGGAAAAAAGCCGCCAGACTGACTGTCGCCGATGGTACCCGTTAACGGACTTTTTGTGGTGATCACAAGGCGGCTTTGGCCGCTGATGGGCAGTCCCGTCAGTACCGACACTGAAAAAATCAGCATGTTTTCTGGGGCCAGGGGGTCGATATTGGGCTCCATCTCCTGTAAAGCCAGGTACAATCCCAGAGTTGAACCACCAGGATACAACCGGTAAATGTCTCCCGGCAGGGTGCGGGTGGTGATGGTGCCATCTGTCAGGTTCACATCCAAAATTTTTGCATCAGGAAATACACTCATGTTGACCTTCCCTCTCTTTCTCTTGGTTTTTGATGATTCAATAGCATTAAATTTTCACGTGTGTGTCTCTTAAAAAGCGTGTCACTTACATTATTCGACATAAATCTGAAAGTTCCTGCTATTCCTGTGAAATATCATCAAAAAATGTTGATTTTTTTCCAAAAGTATCTGTTTATGATTTTTCTCACCAGGTTCTCTCGTATGCTTTCATGTGGTAAAATGGGTTTGCAATAACATGACGTGTATTGAGTCTGCAATGAAATGAGGTGTTGATGGATGAAATCCTTTAAAGACTATTTACTGGGAGTCGGTGCCGTGGGCGGTGCACTGCTCTCTTCCATGTGCTGAGTGATTCCACTGATCATTGTGTCACTCGGGCTTAGTGGCATCGGTTTATCTTATGTGGCAATATTGGCGCCCTATCAGCGGATCTTTCAGGTATTCGCAATCGTTATGCTAATGTGGGCTCACTACCGTATGGAAAAACAGGTGATGAGCCGACGAAGGGTCATGTTTATCTGGGCTGCCACCGTCATGGTGATGATACTCACTGTTTCGCCGCTTTTAACCCGCTTGCTTTTTTAAATCGAGCAACGTCACCATTTCCCACAAGGCGCCTTCGTTATTGGAGCAGGTAATATGCATTGCCTGCTCTTTGGCTGTGGTGACAGCATTTTCTGTTGCAAAACCAAACCCTGCCATGGCAATCATGCTCACATCATTTTCGTGATCCCCAATGGCAGCCACATTTCCCATGTCCAGATTCAGATGACGGCACAGCCAAGCCAGAGCATTCCCTTTGGTGGTGTACCTGTCGAGTATTTCCAGATTGTCATGTCCTGAACGAGTCAGAAAAAGGTTGGGAATCTTTTCCAGCTGTTGTCTTTTGAGTTCCAGCGCTTCTCCATCTTGAGAGATCACAATCAGGTTGGCCAGCTGCCCGCCGTTCTGTGAAAAGGTGGCATAATTCACCTTCCGATGAAGGCCTGAGAGCAAAACCGTGTCAACAGCATGAAAAGCCGCCTGTTGCCGTGATTTCAGGCTTCTTCGTTCAAAGCTGAAGATGTTTTTCATCCGCTGCCAGCGGCTTTTGACATAAGTGTAGTGATCGTCTGAACCATGATAATAGAGATGCGGCGGTGTTTCAAGTGCCTGAACGACTTGTATCAGGGTCTCGTGACGCAGGTAGCTGGTATGCAGCACATTCCCTTTGGGATCTCGAATGACGGCGCCATTGTTGGTTACAAGCCAGCAAGGAATTGCCAGCTGGCCCAGATAGGGTTTCACCGTCTGATAAGGTCGCCCTGTACAGAGGACCACCTGGATGCCCCTATCATGAGCTTCCTGTAAAGCCAGGCAATTTTTTTCGGTCAGACGCTTATGGTCATCCAGCAAAGTGCCATCCATGTCTGTTGCCAGCAACTGTACCTTCATATTACTCCTCCTTCACGGGTGACATCCTGAAAAAGCTTATAAATTGATGAGTTTATTATACCAGATATGTGTTTATCTTGTTGCAAATCAGTGTATAATAAAGCTGAAGTGATTATTGCAACCACTGAATAATGCAACTACTGAACAGGAGGATGAAATATGTTATCAGAAAAACTTTTGAAAGAAATGAATGATCAGATCAAGCATGAAATGTTTTCTGCCAATTATTACTTGGCCATGTCTGCCTGGTGTCATGATCAGAACCTGCCGGGTTTTGCCCATTTCTTCAAGGTGCAGGCCCAGGAAGAAAACATGCATGCCATGAAGTTCTTTGATTTTATTGATGAGCTTGGCCAGCGAGTGGTGATTCAGGGGCTGGATGAACCCACCAACGAGTTTGAGTCAATTCAGGCTGTTTTTGAAGCCGCCTTTGAGCATGAGCAATTTGTCACCAAGCGTATTCACTTTCTCATGGAGATGGCCCTGGCTGATAAAGACTATCCTGCCGTATCTTTCCTGAACTGGTTTGTTGACGAGCAGGTTGAAGAAGAAGACACCATGCGCAGCATTATTGACAAAATCAAAATGGTGGGTGCCAAAGGACACATTCTTTATCTGTTGGATAAAGAAATGGGTGCCCGAACAGAATAAACTGCCTGATCTTTTCTTGTATATAATGTGTATTTTAAAGCCGATTTCCTCACTGGAAATCGGCTTTTTGGTCATGATAGGTTGCCACTATGGCTGCTTTTTGCTGATGACTAAGACGACGCAGCTGGTATTCTCTTTTAAGTGCTGCACTTTTATCAGGTACCGTTTCCGCATATGCAAGCCGAACAGGCAGGCGGCTGCGGGTGTACCGGGCACCCTTGCCGCTCTGATGTGTTTTCAGGCGCTTTTCCAGGTTTTTTGTCCAGCCGGTATAATAGCTTCCATCGGCACAATACAGCAGATAGACAGTTGGCATATCATCACTCCCTTTGCTGAGTTTCATTGACAGATCACAGGCATTTTCCATTTCCTCATGCAAAACAGCTTGACTGTTTCTGAAAATTTACATTATAATGCTATTATTCATTTTGAGGAGTGTTGCACATGACCATTAAAGTTGCCAAATTCGGCGGCAGTTCTCTGGCAGATGCCGGCCAATACCAAAAAGTTCGTTCCATAGTTGTATCAGATGACACCCGAAAGTTCATCGTCCCATCTGCACCGGGCAAGCGCCATCGGGAAGACATTAAAATTACCGATCTCTTATATTTATGCCATGCCCAAGTATCTCACCGGGTTCCTTTCGGCGAAATATTTCGTATTATAGCTGACAGATACCTGCAAATTGCCCGTGAACTGGCCATTGATTTCGACATGAAACAGGTGCTGGACGATACCCGGGAACAGATCAGCGCAGGCGCCAATCTTGATTATGTGGTCAGCCGGGGAGAATATTTGAACGGTCTTCTGTTGGCCCACTTTCTGAAATGTGATTTTTTAGATGCCGCAACTGTCATTTGCTTCAAGGCCGACCAGTCTGTGGATGCTGAAGCAACTGCATCAGCCATGGAAAAGGCTGTTGCCGGAAAATCCAGAGTGGTGATCCCCGGCTTTTACGGAGCATTGCCTGATGGTTCCATTAAAATTTTCCCAAGGGGCGGCTCTGATATTACCGGCGCAGTCGTGGCACGGGCTGTTGGCGCTTCCATCTACGAGAACTGGACCGACGTTTCCGGCTTTCTTGTCACCGACCCCGGTATTGTTCCAGAATCTCAGCCCATTCATACCATCACCTACCGGGAGCTGCGGGAGCTCTCCTATATGGGGGCTCAGGTACTCCATGAAGAAACCATTTTCCCGGTGCTTGAGGCCGGCATTCCCATCAATATCAAAAATACCAATGAGCCTGAAAATCCAGGCACCATGATTGTCAGCTACGCAGACCCAGTGACACCCCGGGGTACCATCACTGGCATCGCTGGTCGAAAAGATTTTACAGTTATCGCCATCGAGAAAAATCTGATGAAACGAGAAATGGGTTTTGTGCGGCGGCTGCTCACGATTTTGGAACAACTTCAGATACGTTTTGAGCATATGCCTTCGGGCATCGATACGTTGTCGCTGGTGATTCCCAGCAGTGAGTTGAATGGAAAGCTGGACCAGTTGCTGGAGGAAATTCATTTGCAATGTCAACCTGATCTACTGGAAGTGTACCCTCACATGGCCCTCATTGCCACTGTGGGTCATGGAATGGCCTATACTCCCGGTATTTCTTCAAGACTTTTTACAGCTCTTTACAACGCCGGTATCAATGTTCGTATGATTGATCAGGGCTCCAGCGAAATCAACATTATTGTAGGCGTTGAAAACAAAGACTTTGAAAAAACTGTTTCGGCGATCTATCGTGCTTTTTTCAGCACCTCCGCATAAAAGTGTCTCCCCCTCAAAATTAATTGATTGAACCCCCCGTGCTGCTGGGTATTTATGTGATAATCAGCACGTTATCCGCCATCAATCAGACAAAACGGAGGGATCGTATGAGCGCAAATCCTGAAAAAACAGCTTTCTTAAAAGATATTCGTAGTATTCGCACCTACAAAGACACACCCATTGATGATGAAATTCTGAAAGATCTGGTGGATGCTGCACGGATGGCTCCCACTGCCAGAAACATTCAGCCCTGGGAGTTTGTGGTGATCACTGATCGGGAAGTTCTGACGCAGCTTGCTGATATTCATGTCAATGGCCGTTTTCTGAAAGATGCACCGGCTGCCATTGTTGTTCTCTGTCGCCGGGAGACCGACTATTTCATTGAGGACGGATCTGCCGCCACACAGAACATCATCGTGGCCGCACGCCTTTATGACCTTAAAAGCTGCTGGATTGGCGGCTGCAAAGGCCCCTATTATGAAAATGATGATATCGCCATGTGCGAAGGTGTACCCTGCAAAATTCCTCCCATGTATGACGACCTTTGTTCCAAACTGAAAGAGATTGTGAAAGCACCTGTGGACATGGAGCTTATTTCCATTGTCTCTCTGGGCTATAGTGACGAACATTTCGTGGCGGAGAAACGGGAACTGGAAGAAGTGCTTCATTGGAATCAATTCAAACAGTAGTAATTCTTTCATCTATTGACCCTTTCAAAAACACCTGGCGGACGCCAGGTGTTTTAAGTTTGTTTTTTATCCAGTTCAGTGGTCATGATGCTCGCGGTCTGCTTGTTTTTTCAATCTTCTCTTCAACCCGTTAACCCATTCATTTTATAGAGTTTTCATTCAGGGCTTATTTCATTTTTTTAAGCATCCAATGAACACGTTTCATCAAAATTTGCTTGACATCTTTCCGGCAATCGTCCAGCTTCCAGCGATACATGGTTGATTCCATCTGCCCCAAAAGCATTTCTGCATAATCTGAAGGCTCCTGTTCTGAGTTGAAAAGACCTTGGTCAACGCCCTGCATCACCAGTTTTGTCATCAAGTGATGCCTTTGTTTCATAATCATCTCCATCAAAGCCAATGCCTCCGGGTCATAACGATAGACATCGAAAGAAAACAACACAGTGATCACCTGTGGGTAATTTTGATAATAGGTGATGTGAGATTCCATTAAATAGACAATCGCCTGATCAGGGGCATACGCATGCTGATAAATCGCGTTCTCCAGAGCCTTGTCAAAGGCGCTGAAACGCCCAAGAATAGTTAATACAATTTCTTGCTTGTTCTTAAACTGACGATACACCGCAGGTTCTGTAATGCCTTGCTGATTGGCGATTTCTTTCATCGTTAATCCATTGATGCCTCCCTGGTCAAGAATATCAATGGCGTTGATAATGATTTTTTCTTTGCGTGTTAAATAGGACTTCGGCATGTTTCATCCCGCTTTCATTTCGTTAGTAATAACTAACAACATTGTATGAAGTCTTTTCTCTTTTGTCAATCCCCTTCATTTCAAAAAAACGTTTCCACGAATACGTTTCCAGTTGAAAAGTACACTGACATACATAAAACTGCCGAAAATATAGTTCGCGGCAGTTTTTGCAGAAACGCTGTTGAGTTGACTCAGGCAGATTTGACTAATCTGATGCTTCATTTTCGAGGCGCTGCTTCATACGCACTAATTGATCTTCAGAGGTTTCTGTCAGAAAGGCAATCTCTTCCAGGTTTAGATGTGGGTTTTTTAATATGTCATACAGAATTTCATCCTGGCAGGCAGACATCGGCTTCACTCCTTAGACGCTCTCAACTCTGGTGGACTCCACATAGCTATATGATAGTAAAATATCGGATTTTCCACCCAATGTCCAGTGAACAAAGGATAAATAGGGCGTTATTCCCACATCACAAACCCTTTTTCCAGCCTCATTCGTGCTAACCATATAAATATCAGTAATTATCAGGCTTTAATATGAGGATTTCTAATCATGTGAACGTAGTTCAACACCATCATCATTTCTTTCTTACTAAACGTACAAATGGAACCAATGATATTTTGAACCTGGGGATCAAAAAGTATATCCCTCATTTCAGGTGTGATGGCGCCAATCATTTCTTCCACTTCTTCCTGCTCCAAAATCAGGTAACAAACTGATATACCCAGTGTTTCGCTGATCTTCTCTATGGTATCCAAAGATGCCTGCACTTTACCATTTTCGAGATGTGCCACCATGGCTGTGGAAATTCCGGCGGCCTCTGCCAATTGCTGCTGTGTCATAGTACGATCTTTTCGGGCAGCACGTAGTTTTTCGCCGACAATGCTCTGTTTGCGCTTGTTTCCCACAAAGAGACTAATGGGTACCTGGAACACTTCAGTGATGGATCTCAGCGCAGAAAAAGACGCAATTTTTTCTCCCCGTTCCACCTCGCTTAGATACGTTGCCGAAAGGTCTGTCAGGGCGGCCAACTGCTCCAGACTGAACCCCTGTTTTTTTCGCAGCGCGCGAATCTTGACCCCCGTATTGCCCACAGCCAGCTGTTTCCAACTTGGAATTTCATCATCGCTGATTTCAAGCGCCGTCACCATGCGGCTAAAGGTGCTGGGTGTCAGTTCCTTTTCACCTTTTTCCAGTTCCTGCCACTGTTTCAATGGAACACGAAGGTGATCGGCCATCTCACGCTGACTCATTTTTCTTTTATTTCTAATTTTTGCCAGTGCCGCTGAATTGATCATTGGATCCACCCTTTCAAGTGCATCTGTCATATGGGCAGATGATTTTACTATTTCATTATTCATTTTAGCATAAAAACAGGGATGCCTGTCAGGTCCACGAAACAAAATGGGTATAAAAATAATGAATATGGATTGCTTTTATTTTAACATTCGGTTATGATGTTATCATAGCACATAAAATTTATACTGTCAGCGTATTCATGTTTTTGATTGTTTTTTTTAGCCGCTTTCATGAAAACGTTCCCATTTCAATATGTATTATCAGCGTAGTTTTTGATCAGTCCATTGCCGGATGAAGATGCTTTGCTTCCCTTGCTTTCATCTGGAAATGCTGAAATATGTATAAACAAAAAAATCTCAAATGACAAAGGAGGATTTACCATGTTATTTAGCAACAAAAAACTCATTCTGTTTCTGGCATTAATGCTCTCGCTCATTCTTTTCACAGGATGCGGTTCTCCGGCACCTGCTCCGGCACCTGCAGAAGAGCCGGCTCCAGCTGAAGAGCCAGCTCCGGCAGAAGCCCCTGAGGAGGAGCCCGAAGTCACCCTTGACCCAGCAGAAGTAATTGCCGCTCACACAAGCAGTTATTTTGAGAGTATCCCTGATAACCTGAACATGATTCCCGTTGCAGATGTGCTTCAACTAATGGAAGATAACCCTGACGCCATTGTGCTGGTGGATATGCGTGCCGCTGAAGACTATGAAGCCGGCCATCTTCCAGGCGCTGTCCACATTCCTTTCTCTGAGTTTGCCAATCAAATGAATCGCCTGTCCACCACACGTCAGATTATTGTTTACTGCTATAGTGGACAAAATTCAGCGCAGGGCGTTGCTGCTTTAAAGCTTCTTGGGTACAACGCCATCTCCATGCAGGGTGGCATGAACTTCGGCTGGGCGCCACTGGAACTGGGTGAAGACACACTGGAAACCGAAGCCAGTGAGCTGGGCGATGCACGGGACATGAATCTGGACGAAGAGCAAGAAATTCTGTTCGATGCCATCAGCTCTTACTTTGCTGCCGGAAACAACCACATCATCCCGCCACAGGATCTCTTCGACTTAATTGACAGTACCCCAGATGCCATCACCGTACTGGATATCCGGGCAGAAGATGATTTTAACACAGGGCATATTGAGGGTGCTGTTAATGTACCTTTCCGAAACGTTGGTGAGCGTCTGAATGAAATCAGCAAAGTACGTCCCATCTATGTCACCTGTTACTCTGGTCAAACAGCTGGTCAGACCCATCTGCTGCTAAGGCTTAACGGCTACAACAGCTTTACACTTAACCGCGGCATGGCAGGCTGGACCAACGCTGAAATGCCCGTTGTGACCGAATAACCTGTAATACTCATAGAGGATGCCCTTCTGATATCACTAATGATCTGGAAGGGCTTCCTTTTCATACCTTGTGATATCATAAACCTGCTAAACCAGGTATGTTTTTATAAATACTCGTTCAACTTTTTAATTTTCCTTGTGTTGGTGCCATACATCCGGTAAAATAATGTCAACATACTGATGTGATTCAAAGCAAAATGATGTGCTGACATCGCAACGAATATCAACCATGGAGGTGATGTTATGGCAGATAAATCCCCTAAACTCTATGAAAGCAGATGGGTCAGTGCTTTCCTGATGACTGCTCTTTCTGTGGCGGTTCTGGTGGGAATACATACGCTTACCACTGACAGTGGACCCAAAGAACCCACCTCACCTGTTTCCATTGCACCCACAGATAGCAGCAGCTGCATCGCGTGCCATACAGATGCTGCGGTCATCGAAGCCATGGCGGTCATGGCAGAGGACGGCGGCCATGGCGGCGAAGGCGGCTGAGGTGTTGCCGGCCCTCAGTTGACGGCCACAGACATGTTTCTGGTATCCACAGATTTTACAACCTCCACCCACGGCGAACTGGGATGTATCACCTGCCACGGTGGTGATAATGTGATGGACAAGGATGCTGCTCATGCTGGCATGCAGCCTTATCCTTCCCGTGATCTGCAGGGAATCTGTTATCAGTGTCACGCCGGCGTGACCGATACCTTTGCCGATTCCATCCACTACAACCTACACGGCATGCAAAACGGTCTCATGGCATTCTCCCATGACAGCCTTCTTTCAGATTCGCCCCATCACGATGAAATTTTTGATAAGAACTGCATCGCCTGCCATGCAACTTGTGGCGACTGTCATGTGAGCCGACCCAAGGTTTTCACCGGCGGCCTCATCGATCAGCACAATTTCTTTGGAACCCCTCCCATGGATCAAACCTGCTTCGGATGTCACGGTGCCCGAAATGCCGGCGAGTTCATGGGGACAGTTGGTTTTCGGGGAGATGTTCACTTTGAAATGGGGATGACTTGCATGGACTGCCATCCCGTCAACAACTTCCATGGTACCGGAGAAGTGAATGACAGCATGTGGACGAAGGCTGAACTCCCCAGCTGTTATGACTGCCATGATGATCAGCGACCCGGGCAATCTGAACTACAGGTTCATAACATTCACGGTGATTCTCTGTCATGCCAGGTTTGCCATGCTCAGGCCAATAACAACTGCTTTGAATGTCACGTTGAATACAACGAAGACCAGACCGGACTGGGAAGCACCTCAACGGTTCGTCTGATGTTCCGTATTGGCAAAAATCCCATTCAGTCAGAAATGCGCCCCTATGAGTATGTGACCTTGCGTCATATCCCCACTTATGTGGATTCATTTGAAGTCGTGGGCCCTGACCTGCTTCCCAATTATGATGACATCAGCAACTGGAAATATTCCCCCACTCACAACATTCAGCGCATCACTTTCCAGAATGAATCGTGTGATGCATGCCACGGCAACGAAAAGATTTTCCTGCAGGAAGAAGATTTGCTGGAATCTGACAGCAAGGCAAATTGGAACCTGATTCCAGTCGTTCCTCAATAGATAATCATGTCGTCAATTCCGTTAAAACGTTTATGAATCACCTGAAAAAGGGAGAGCTATCTCCCTTTTTCATCGCATTAAAGATGCTTATGGACTGAAGGAGGCCTCCCATGACTTTCAATCGTATCAAACGCTGGTTGTTCAGCCTGCGATTTGGCATTTTTCTCTTTTTATTAATGGCCATCTATGTCACCTTCGGCACCTTATTGCCCCAAGACCTTTCACCTGGCCATTACCTGGATAGCTACCGTCTTGGAAGTCTCATTATTGCTCTGGGATTCCATCAGACCTACAGTTCCTGGATTTTTAGAGTGATTATGGTGATGTTCTTAGTCAATCTGACGGGATGTACCATGAAAATGATTCCGTCACAACAGCGACGCTATCGACAGGATTATTTCCCATCACCCAAACCGGATGCAGAGAACCTGTGGCGAGACGACATTACTTCTGATGAGTTGCTGGACCTGCTTCGTCGCAAGAAGTATCACATCTCCGAAATGCTGCATGAACCAGGAACTTACCATGCCACTCGCAACCGTTGGGGTGTTTTTGCCTCCACCATCACCCACGCAGGCATCATCACCATTATTCTGGGCAGTTTTATCGGTAACTATTTTGCTCAGGAAGGATTTTTCAACTTGATGCCTGGAGAAACTGCCACTTTTCATCAGGAAGGTTTTTCAGTTCAGCTTCAGGACTTTTATATGTCCTTCAGAGAAGACGGCTCAACCGAGCAATATTATAGCGATCTGTTAATACTGGAAAATGACGCTCCTGTCGGTTCAGAAACCATCTGGGTCAACCGTCCCCTGCGTCACCGGGGCATGATGCTCTATCAAAGCAGTTTTGGCTGGGCCAGTCGTCTGCAGATTAAAGAAATCGAAACCAATGAGGTGGTCTTCAATCAGTTCCTGCGCAATGACGAAACCACTTTTTTTCAACCCGCACATCTAACGGTACATCTTTTTGGATATTTCCCGGAGTTTCAGCTGGGTCATCAGGGAATGCCTGTCACCTTGTCCCAAGAAGAGCGCAATCCTCATTATGCCGTGATCCTCTATCATTTTGGTGAGTTTGTTGACTCTTTTATCATGAATCCCTCTCAGCGATTTACCTACCAGGGTTATGAAATTGGTTTTGCAGAAAGCGTCTTATACACCGGTATTATTTATCGAAAAGACTTTGGTTACTATGCAGTGCTGGCCGGCTGTTTGCTGCTGATGGCGGGTCTTCTGATGGCTTTTTATTTCTATCCTAAGTACATCCTTGTTCGCCAGGGAGAACTTTACGCCATTTCCCGACAAAATGCCTGGGGCTTTTCCATGTGGTTAAAGCGAATCCTCCAACAACTGAAAGAGAAAGAAGGAGACCGTTCATGAATTTAATCGCTGTTGAAGAAATGTTGTTTACCATCGCCTTTGTGTTGTACATTGCTGCTTCTCTCAGTTTTTTTGCTTTTCTGGCATCTTCCAAAGCCCGGGCCGGCCAAATGGGTGTTTATGCTGCTCTTGCAGGATTTTTTATTCATACACTGGCCATGGGTGCCCGCATTCTTGAATCTGGCCGTCTGCCTTTCAGCAACCAGTATGAGTTCGCCAACAGCTTTACCTGGGGCATTGTTCTCTGTTATTTGGCGATTCATTTCTACTATCGCTTTACCGCAGTGGGTGCCTTTGTCATGCCTTTGGCATTTCTGATGATGGGATATGCCTCTTTGCTGCCCCGTCATGTGCGTCCTCTGATGCCGGCATTGCAGAGCCGCTGGCTCACCGTCCACGTTGGTACCGCTGTGCTGTCTTATGGTGCTTTTGCTGTGGCCGCAGGTTTGTCTCTCATCTATCTCATTTCAGGACGCAAGGAAGGTGCTCATAAGAAGCGCCTGCTCCCTGATCTGGATGCCTGCGATTTTCTAAGCTACCGGATTATCGCTTTCGGGTATCTGATGCTTACACTGGTCATTGTCACTGGAGCCATCTGGGCCCGCAGTGCCTGGTCTCGTTACTGGGGGTGGGATCCTAAGGAAACCTGGTCCCTCATTACCTGGATCATCTATTCTGCCTATCTTCATCTGCGGTTTAACCGGGGGTGGAAAGGAAAACCAGCAGCCTGGTTTTCTGTCATTGGTTTCATTGCCGTTATTTTTACTTTTATTGGGGTGAATACGCTTTTACCTGGAATTCACAGCTACCGCTGAAGAAACATTTTACTGTCACCGAAACGAACCCCCCGGCTTCCAAATGGATGCCGGAGGGTTCGTTAGCTTTTATAATGGTTATTCAACTTTGGAAAGAGCATCTTTAATGGCTTCCAGAAGTCCTTCACTGGAACCGGTGGCACCGGAGACCGCATCCACATCGGTGGACTGGTTTTCCAGAACGGCTTCGATAACAGCATCAAAGGCGCCGTCAGACAAGCCCGGGGTGTCTGCTGATTCAACCACCTCAATGGACTGAATAACCCCGTCAAGAACAGTCACCTCAACAACCACATCGTCTGCATATCCCTGTCCTGTGCCTGTTACTGTCTGGGGGGTTGCTGCAGGTGCCTCTTCTGTCGCTCCCGATCCACCACAGGCAGTCAATACTCCCATGGTAAGCACTGCAACCATCATCAATATCAGTACACCTTTCATTTGCTTCTTAAGCATCATACGCCTCCTTCATATTTAACAACGATCGATTGACCATTCCGTTAATACCTTCATCATTATACCCACATACATCAATTTAAACAAGTGGTTATTACTGACACGGGACATTTGTGCCACGCCTGTTGCGTATTTTTGTATCATCCATCTTCCTTTATCCCTGTTCTTCAATCACTTCTTCACTGACGACTTCATTTTGAAGAAAAACATTCGTTTGGGAGCTTAATAAAAAGTGATATTTATCCCTCTATTTCTGTCAATGATTCTTACCGTTCTTCATCTTTTCCAGCCCGATGTTTTAACCAAAAAGCTGCGGCTTCTGTTCGATTGGTCACGTTTATTTTTTTCATGATTTTAGTAATCAGATTGCGCACTGTCTTTTCTGCCAAAAAAAGACTTTCGCCAATTTCTTTATTGGTTTTTCCCTGACTAATCAGGTTCAAAACCAACTGTTCCCGATCAATCAACTGGGCAATCAGCGGATCTCTGGATGTGGACAACATGGTATTTCCCACCGATGGATCCATCACCATCAGGCTGTTTAAGACGTTATGAATCGCCTGAATGATAGAGCGTCCATCCACATTTTTCAGCAAGTATCCGTCAGCACCGTTACGCAGGCTTTCCTGAACCATATAATCCTCTGCAAAAGCTGTCAGAATCAACACTTTTGAACTTGGAACCATTCGCTTGATTTCTCTGACACCTTCAGCGCCATAGCCGTCGGGCAGTTTCATGTCAAGCAGTATCAGGTCAGGTGTGATCGATGACAACTGCTGGTAGGCTTCAGACAATGATGCTGCCTCTGCGCAGACTTTCAGTTCAGGATCATTGTCAATTAATCCTTTGAGCCCCATTCGTACAATGTTATGATCGTCCACCAGCATGATCTGACTGATGTCATTTTTCATCTTATCGCTCCTCCCAGGGAACCATGATGGTTACGCAGGTGTGTAATTGCCGACGTTCAAAATGAATGGTGGCATTCATTTTTTCTGCCCTTTCTTTCATGGATCGTATTCCAAAACCTTGAAGAGAATCAGATGTTAATGAAATGCCAATGCCATTGTCTTCAATACGAATCACCAGTTCTTCAAGGTTTGAGGTGGCTGTCAGTCGAACATGATCTGCCAAGGCATGCTTTTGAATATTCAGCAGCGCCTCCTGTACAATATAATACAGCTGTGCATTTTTCTCGGCAGAGAGTTTTCCCAGCACCATCGGCGGGACATGATACTCAAAATCCAGTTTTGCCTGAGATTGCATTCGAAAGCGATCTACGAGATGTTGCAGATTTTCCTGAAAGTCTTCCATAACAAGGCTGCTCTCAGAAAAACTCTTCAGAAACGCCCGGGCTTCTCCAATGGTTGTATTCAACTCATCTTTGAGTACCAACAACCCTTCTTCATAGGTGGTCGGGTCTTTTCCAAGCATATTTTCAATATAGATTCCTGCTCCAAAAAGACGTTGGATAATCTGATCATGCACCATTCGAGTGGTTTTCTTTCGTTCCTGCAGCAAGAGCTGTTGTTGCGCATACTCATTGAGACGTTCCTGCATTTCCCAGCAGAAAGAATCAAACAGCCGTATGGTCAATATGGTAATGCCGATGGCTGACCCCGCCCGCAACAGCTCAATTGGAAGCCTTGATGTCATGATCGTGGCTTCCATCACCGAGACATTTTGGTGTAAACCTGTCATTTGTGGCGTCAAGAGCCCCGCTGTGATCCCGTAGACGATGAACAGAACGCCGGCAACACTATAGAACCGGGCATAAACCGGCAACTTGAGTAACCGCAGTTGACGCCCACTGAGGTAGTAGGCCACACCCGACAGCAGTGCCCCAGGGAATCCCATGAAATAGCGGGAGAGGTGGTTGAATAAAGTGATGTGACGGTATGCCTGCACCGGAGCGCCATAGTATCTTCCAAGGTAGAAAAAACACCAAAGGGTAAAAATCATCGTTGGAATCCAAATATGCAGGTTTAAATGTTTTAGGCGGTACCGCACCAACAGGGCTATGGCAAAGCTGAGTAAGAATGCATAGGAAGCACCATTAACAAGGGTTTCGATTAGGTAAAGCCCCGAATCAATTTCCTGATAAACACCCATCACCCGCAACATGATTATCCATTCGGAAATACCATGAAGCACCCCAAAAAAACCCAGCAAGTGAATACATCGCATCAGTGGAAATTCACTGCTATGCCGCAACTTTTGTTGCAATGATGAGGTTCCCAGAGTAAAAAAGGCCAAGCCATAAAAGAAAAAAAGCCAAATATACGAATGGGAATTGATCAGCACAAACACGTCTCCTCCCAACGGATCGATTCAGTGTGGTCTTCACCCCTTGATCAAGTCCGGTTTTCAGTCATCTTAACACTTCCACACCATCATTTTAACAGATTTCAGCAAGTTTTTCGATGAATTTCTCTTGCACTTACTTCTTTGGCAAAAGCAGACACCGTCTCACGGAGCATCAGGTGATTCATTCATCATTTTACGAACCCGCTGTTCATCCCGGTAGAGTATGGGGGCAGAGGAAAAAAACTGTCCTTCTTCAAAGGCTTTTCTTTCCATATTCATCAACTCATGGGTAATCCGGGTCATATTGCGAGGCGTTTCTGGCGGCTGAACAAATGCATCGTCACCCAGTGTATGTCTTCGATAATAAACATAGCTTTTCCAAAGACGTTGTTTGATCCGACTCACCTTTGATGGTTGCCTTAGAATCGCCTGTATTTGTATTTTAAGTTCTTCTGCATACCCGGGAAAAAAGCCCTTAGGCAGTGCTGCCAGGTCTTTTCCGATCTGCCGTGCGGCTGGCTCGTCCAACTCTTGACACAAAAATTTAACTGTGTACCATAAATTATACAGTTCCTGCTTCGATGTCACCTCTTGTCTTCCCACCCAGACAAACGCATGCAATCTTCTGCGCCAATCCCACCAACGCAGCGGGCTCTCAAGATCAACAGCGGGGATAAGAAAAAAACCTTCCTCAAGTAGCAATGCCCCCAGAACGCCCGGAGGATGTCCCAGTCTTTGGTTTTTAAGACTTGTACGGTAAACGCCACAGGTAGGGCTTCCCTCCATAAAAACATACCCGACCGCACCGGCTGATCTCAAAATCTCCAGAGACTGGAGACACGCCTGTTTGACAGCATCTGTCACATCTTTTCCCCTGCGATTCAACACACGTGCTTTTCCTGCCCATACATCGTGACCATTACCTCCCGACAGTCGAATGGGATCTCTGGGGACACCCAGGCCAGCCATCACTTCAGGACACACCGGATGCCAGATAAAATCACCCTGCTCCCTGTTCAAAAGCCGGATTCGATCCCACCCTTTCCGGTTATATCTGTAGGGTGCCCCAAAATTACACCCACTCACTCCCAAAACCACTTTATCCTGCAAAATGAACTTCATGAACATCAGCTCCATTTCTGATCATTTATACTTCTACAGATTCCGCTGTCTTCGGCCTTCCTTGAGCTTATACCCATTGCATGGTTTAATATGCAAAAAACCCGCCATAGCGGCAGGTTTCAGGCTGTTGCAAAGCAACACAAGCTTTACCCTCATGCGGCAGTTTTTGTGATGTCAGAATAATAATGTTACCTGGTTAGCATGGTGCCAATTCCATCGTTGGTGAAAATTTCAAGCAGTAATGCATGTGGTTTATTGCCATTGATCATGTGAACGCGTTCAACGCCTCCCATAACAGCCTTTCGGCAGTATTTTATTTTTGGGATCATTCCATTTCGAACAATCCCCCGGGCGATGAGATCGTCGATTTCATCCACATGAATATGCGACAGCAGACTCCCTGGTGATTCTACCGATTCCAGCACACCTTCAACATTGGTGATGTACACCAGTTTCTTGGCATTCAATGCCAATGCAATTCGCGAAGCTGCTTCGTCGGCATTAATGTTGTATGACTCACCGGAGGTACCAATGCCGACTGGTGCCACCACCGGAACATAATCCAGATTCAACAGCTGATGAATCAGTTCGCCTCTCACTTCTTTCACTTTTCCCACCATCCCTAGAGCCGGGTCGCGGACTTCAGACACCAGCAGTCTCCCATCTTTTCCGCTGATGCCAGTTGCCAGCACACCCATCTGATTCAGGCGGCCGACTATTTCTGAGTTGATTTTTCCCAGCAGCGCCATCTCCACCAATGTCATGGTTTCAGCATCAGTCACCCGAAGTCCATTCACATAGACCGGCTCTTTGCCCATTTTCTCCATGAGAGCGTTGATTTCCGGTCCACCACCATGAACGATCACAGGGTTCATCCCCACATATTTCATCAGCACTATGTCTTCAATGACAGTCTGTTTTAACTCTTCGTCAATCATGGCATTCCCCCCGTATTTAACGACCACAATTTCATTTCTAAATTGCTTAATATAGGGGATACTCTCCACCAAAATGCCGGCTTTTTCACAGGGGTTCATATGAACCACTCCTCCTTAAATGTATATATATACACTTATACTTATAAATAGCCTTATTGTCAAGTTCTTTTTGCTGTTTGCCCGTTATCTATGACACCTTTATTTCAGTTATCAAAAAATTGATCCTTACTGTCTTTGGCAGACTCCCAGTTGACAGCTTTTCGAAAAAAGCGCATTCTGAAAATCAAAACCCGACGCTTTGTGAGCATTTTCTCCGCAGCTTAGTTGCTGTGCCGTTATCTGAACCATAAATAAGCAGACGCCTTCTTTATAAAGAAAACGTCTGCTTATTTATATTTATTCAATTTGTTATGGCATCTGTGCATGATTCACCAGAACTAAAACCACTTTTTCTTTTTGGATCCCCCAAAGAACGATTTTATCATCAGCAGCAATTTAAACGCTTCCTTTAGGGGCTCCACCACTTCTTCATTGATGCCTTCCACCATATCTGTCACATAATCAGTCACATCGCTGACATTTTCAATGGCCGACTGAACATGTACCATACTTTGATCCACATGTTTCGTGATCCCTTCCACATGTTCAAGTACACGGGGAATACGTTCCAGGGACTCGTCCAGGTGTTTTTCATTTTTTGAAACAATTTCTTGGATACTCTTCAGTGTTTCATTCACCCGCATGAGCAGGATCAGAAGATAGACCAGCACACCCACACCTAAAACAGACATCAGCACGACGAGCAATTCGCCAACAGTGATGGTTGCATTCATGTAATCACACCTTTATGGAAGATTGTTATTTTTCAAGTTCTTTTTTTGCAGCTTCGGCAGCTTTTTCAACTTTCTGCTTCGCTTCTTTCCCTTTTTCAACTTTTTCTTCCACAGCTTCTTCAACCTGATCCTTGACATCCTCGACTTTGTCTTCCACATCCTCTGCCATCGCGTCAAGTTCTGCTTCAAGGCTATCTTTATCCCGCTTGATTTTCAATTTCAAGTCGACTGCTTTCTCTTTCAGGTCATCAGCCTTGTCACCAATCACTTCTTTTGTTTCTTCATAAAAGGAGCTGATTTTTTCTTTGCTCTCTTCCAGATTTTCGCCCAGTCTGATTTTGGTTTCTTTCAGTTCCTCTTCAACCTTTTCCTTAGCTTTTAAAATTTCTTCCTTTGTTTTTTTGCGGGTGTTTTCTCCTTTGTCAGGAGCAAAGAAAACACCGGCTAAGCCACCAAGGAATGCACCGGTAACCAGACCTTTTGCAACACCCCTTCTTTTTTCAGCCACTTTTTCTTTCCGTGCACGTTCAGGATCAAGCACCTTTTTCAGTTCATGCATTTTTTTGGACAATTCTTTCAAGCTCATGCACTTTCACTCCCTTATTTGATGACGTTGTTTCGTTGAATTATACCCCATCTTATGCAATATAAACAAGCATTTTGAGACTTTTGGCGTTCTTCATCGACAGAAATGCCGAAAAAAATAAAGTAGCCCCCAGAAAAACCGGGGGCTGATGGCGATATTAGTCTGAAGTTGTTGTACTATTTTTACTGCAGGCTTTACCTAAAACCCATTAATCTCTTCCAGGAGATTTCGACGGTATTGAAGGTAAAGCTGTTTCAGGCTGTTCACTTGCTCCGCAATGTACAACTGCAGTTCAGAAACACGTGCATAGTCTTGATCAGCAACTGCTTCTCTCAACTGTGTCAGATACGCTTTCTTTTCAAGGCTGTCTTTCATCAGCTCGTACCGAATGGCATTGATTTTTTCCCAGTTAACGACATCAATATCGGTAACGTACTCCAACCCATGAAGCTTATTGGTTTTGCGAACAAGTTTCATGTGCTGATAAATGATGCGCCCGGAAATTTCGCTGACCCATTGGTCCAGAGTAGCCAGCTCATAAGAATGGACTATGGCTTCTGTAAAAACGTTACCTCGGAATAATTTTTCTCTTTTAGCAGCAGCTCCGCGGAAGATCGTCAGGTTTTCCCAAACAGTAGCTGGCGGCTTGCTGAAAAGCTGATTTCTTTCTTTTTCTGTATAGTCATCAAAAACATCATGCTCACTGCGGAACATTCGATCGTCTGCCAGGTAGAATTTCTCTTCACCGGCAGCTTTGGAAAACTCCAGCTCCAGTTCTTTCGAGGATAAGCCGGCAGCGGCCACTGCCTTGATCCCATCAAGCATCATCTGATAGGAAGCTGCCACGTACAGGTAGGTGTTAGAAAGCGGATTGGGTGCACGCAGCTCAAAGCGGGTGGCCAACGGATTCTTCATGTCGCGCACTAATCCAACGAGTACCGTTCTGTTTCGGGAAGGGGACTGAGGTGTGTGACCCACTGACCCCACAATGCACACCGGTGCCTCAAACCCCGGCTTCAGCCGGTTGAAGGCATCATTGGTGGAAGTAACAAACGGGTTAATTGCTTCATAGTTTTCCAAGAGCCCCATGAGACAGCCCCACCCTGCCGGGCTTAAATACTCATCAGTTTCAGCCGCAGTCATCAAGTTAATAAACTGACCACTTTTCAGGGAGAGTCCGATCCCCATATGTGTGTGTTTCCCACTGCCAGCAACACCCTCAATGGGTTTTGCCATAAAAGTGACTTCCAGCCCATATTTTTCGAAGACTTCCTCAATAATATCCCTGACAAAAGCTTCATTGTCAGCTGTCTCCATGGGAGTGTTATATTTCCAGTCGATTTCAAGCTGCTCCATGACATGGTCCAGTTTGCCTGTGTTGCCAATTTTAGCCGTCACACCGCCCACTTCCTTGTGCCCCATCTCGGGCTCAAGACCGTAGTACTCCAGCATCATCATGGTTTCTTCCAGGGCTGTCCGCACACTGCCTTTTGTGCGCTTCCAATACTGCTCTTTCAGCGTTTGTGAAGTGGACAGCTTTTCGATATTGGCTCTATCCTGGGGCGTTCTAACCCAAAACTCCAGCTCTGTTGCTGCAGTCAGCTTCACTTTATCAATGTCATCTACAGAGCTAATTCCATAAGGTTTTAACATTTCAGGGTGAGCACTGAATGTATTTTTTAGTTCTGTGTCAAAAAACAGTTCCAGCCGTTTCAAGACACCACGGGAACCAACATAGGTGTTTTCATGTTCCAAAAAAGCAGGAATGCGAAGTGTTCCGATGGGAAGTCCAGTTTCTTCATGGAGGTGATCTGGATTGTAGTCCACATACCAGTTAACTTCCAGATCTGGAATGATATCCACTTTGGCATTATTGAGCGTTGCAATCTCATGAAGCATAACACTGGAACCGTCCGTTTGAACACCCAGTTTTAAAAAGGCTTCCACATCATCCAGCATAATGGAAATGGGAATTTTTTCATCTGTATTATTTCCTCTCAGATCAACCCCCACCAGCGAAACAAACTGGATGTTGGGGAATGCCTGCAACAACCTGGTCAGCAAGTCCTTGTCATGGGCCCATACAGGCACACTGTAGAGCAACTTCTGTGACAATAAATGATCAAGGTTTTTTTCCATTGTCATAGCCTCCTTCGCCTTGATGAATCGACACCATCAATAAAACTAATTATAGCATGCTCCATTCAATTGTAAAGGGGGAAATGTAAAATAATTCACATAAGTGTATATTTATGCAAACCTTTTCCCGTTTTATCTATGCAAAAACCTCCGTGAAAAGGAGGTTTTTGCAGGCAGTTATTAATAATGCCAGTTTGCCTGTGTGTCTTCTTTGTCTTTATCTGCTTCTGAATTTTGGTCAACTTTGGTGATCATGACTTTTTCAATCACTCCATCAGTGGCTTTAACAACTTTGATGCGAATATCTCCCGATTCGAACTCTGATCCCTGCGAAACGGGTACACAGGCTTCTTCTGCCAGACTGCACACCAGTCCCCCCACAGTGTTCCCCCGGTTTGTCGGCAAATCCAATCCGGTATCCTGATGAATTTTATCAACACTGGTGGATGCAGAGTAAACTCTGTCATCCCGGGCAACAAAGTCTTTCTTCGGCGCCAGGTATTTTAGAATGGCAAAAACACCGGCAATGGCCAATGTTCCCAGCACCATATCCATCATGGTTTCACCGTATATCAACATCTTTCGGGCGATGACAAATAACACCAACTCCAAAATGGCATTTGTTGAATGGGATAACAGCATCAGCATCAGCTCGATGCCAACCACCAATAGCAGTGTATGCGCCAAAAAATGCTTGAAGACGGCATATGCTTCATCCGTTCCTGCCTGTAAAATTACTAAGAAATACTTGACAATGTCAATAAGGCCTATGGCGATTCCAACCGCCAGCAGTACAGCCAAAATAACTTCCAAAACATACGTGTATTCTTCCAGTTTCTTCATAATGGTAAACTCTTTCAACTCAGCATCTCCTATTCATTGGTGATATGTTGCGGCTCTGTTCATCATTCTGATATGAATCAACAGTGGCAGGGGGTACTATCCATTTTAAAATCGCACTATTTCATAAATCCCTTCTTTCCGCAATCATCATTCCATGAGAGATGTCAGGGCTGCCACACCATTTCAATCATGGTCAGATCATCTTTTAAACGCGACTGATGATCTACCATTTGCTTGAAATTCATGGCAAAGGGCCTTCCCTGACCGTTACTGTCAGCCAGATATTCGCCAGCCATGTGCTGCAATTTATCATAGTCCATGGGTTGCCTCATGTCATCCTCCAGTTCCAACAGTCCGTCTGAATAGACCAGTAACCTGTCTCCAGGCTGCAACTGAAGTATTCCTTCCTCATATCCCTGCGAGAACTCAAAACCAATCGGCGTGCCATAGGCGTTCAGTGTTTCAACTGTCTGATCCTGCCGCATAAGAAGCGGTTCAGGATGGGCGCCTCGAACATAACGCAGCTCACCAGTCTCCACATTGAACACCATGTAGAAAATTGTAAAATAATGCTGGTATTTTGTAAAGGAAAATCTTTTATTCAAGTAGTGAATCACTTCCACCGGTGATACAATTTCATAGTAGGGTGCTTCATCCAGTTCTCTTTTTAAGGGTGTTCCCCGATTCACATCCACCACCAGGAACTCAGAAAGTGCCACGGCCAGCATGGATGATGCCACTCCGTGTCCCATCACATCCACCATATAAAGTCCCATGTGCCGGTCATCCAGCATGAAGATGTCGTAAATGTCGCCTCCCACTTTTCCAGAAGGTTGAAAGTGACAATAGAAATTGCAAAAAGGTACTTGTATCAGATTTTGAGGTATCAGCGACTCCTGAATTTTAGCCGCTAATGTCAGGTGATGATCCAGCTCCGCCCGTTGTCGATTAATTTTATGAAGACTCTCTTCCAATGCACGCCGGGTCATCTCCAGCCTGTTTTTCAACTCCACTTGTTTCAACAGACTGTTGATGCACTCTTTCAGCTCTATTTCCGAAACTGGTTCCAAAAGGCACTGAGTGACTCCTGCAGAGAACAGCGCCTCTTTTGTGGTGTTCCCCTTGTCAGGAAGCTGCACAACAATGGGCGTTTCTTTCAGTTTCATTTGTAATCTGGCATGTTTGATACAGTCAAGCAGCTTAGGTATGTTTTCGTCGTCGGTTTGGACGAAGATCAGCTGCGGCTCCATGCGAAGCACTTCTTGCAACACACCGTCGTCGCAGATACGCTGAATTACCTCAAAGCCCCATTTTCGAAACTGGTCTTTGTTTAGTCTGTTATTATGGGTGCTGGTTTCCAGAATCAGTATTTTGGCAGCTTGCATCGTCGCTTCAGGTTCCTTTCGCTCCGGTTTCAGCAGGATCGGAAACGTCGGCCACGCAGTTCTGTGGCGTCGTCACTGATATGATGTCCCCGTTGTTGTTGAGTCTTTCTATCAGTGTAACGTTTCTTTAGTGACAAGGCAACGGCTTTTTTCGGTTGTTTGTCATCTGTGTATTGGGGAATGTATGTAACAATGCTGGTGTTGTTGAATCTATCACAAGAAAGAAAGGTGAATGCCATGGAAATTCGTTTTCTGGGTGCTGCTCAGGTCGTCACCGGTTCCAACATTCTAATCGAAACGAAATCAAGACGCTTTCTAATTGACTGTGGCCTTTTTCAGGGGAGCAGCGAACTGGAAACTCTGAACCGAAAGCCCTTTACCTATGACCCCGCCACCATTGACTATCTATTTTTGACCCATGCGCACATCGATCACAGCGCCCGGATTCCGCTGCTGGTCAAAGAGGGTTTCAGGGGGAAAATTTTTACCACCCGGGCCACCAGCGATCTGGCAGAGATTATGCTGCTGGACAGCGCCCATATTCAGGAAAATGACGCTGAATGGACCAATCGAAAACGGGAACGGGCAGGAGATCAACCCATTGAACCTCTTTATACTGTCAGGGATGCCGAAGAAAGCCTGCGGTACTTTCATCCCGTTCTCTATGATCAAAAAATTGTGATTGACCATCAGATCAGCATTCGATTCAGGGATGCAGGTCATATTTTGGGTTCAGCCATCCTTGAACTCTGGATTGCAGAGCCAAATGGCGGCGAAGCGCCAGACACTGTGAAAATAGTCTTTTCCGGCGATCTTGGCATGCCTGACAAACCATTGATACGCGACCCCGAAATCATCGAAGAGGCAGACTACCTCATCATGGAATCCACCTATGGAGACCGCACTCATGAACAGGTGTCAGACCGAATGAAATTATTGATGAGCGCCATTAACCGAACACTTCAACGGGGTGGTACCGTCATCATTCCTTCTTTTGCCGTTGGACGGACCCAAGAGCTGATCTATGAGCTGAATCGTTATTTTGGCGAATCAAACGAGATGGATCTTTTCCGAAAAACACCGGTTTATATCGACAGTCCCATGGCCATCTCTGCCACGAAAATATTTAAGAAGAATGCCCATTCTTTTGATGATACCACCAAAGAGCTGATTCTCAGGGGAGATAACCCGCTGTCATTTGACAACCTTCATTTTGTTAGGGATCATCATGAATCCATTAAGTTAAACACTGCCACCCATCCAAAAATCATCATTTCTGCCAGCGGCATGTGTACCGCCGGCCGGGTGCGCCATCATCTGAAGCACCATTTATGGAACCCGAAAAACACAGTGATTTTTGTGGGTTATCAGGCCCAGGGAACACTGGGACGGTTACTGAAAGATGGCATTAAGAAAGTGAAGCTTCTGGGGGAAGAAATCGCTGTAAAAGCTGAAATGGTGAGCATCGACGGTTTTTCAGGGCATGCTGACCAACCGGCTTTGCTGGAGTGGTTGCGAGGCTTTCAAAAGAAGCCCAAGAAAATATTTCTGGTTCATGGCGAACCAGATGCCTCCAGCGCACTGGCTGTTCTGATTCGGGATCAGTTTCACATACCTGTTGAAATCCCTTCTGTAGGCTATGTTTTTGAAATGGAAGAAGCCGTGTTAAAAGCCGATTCTAACGAAGTGTTACTGCCCATTCAGCGAAAAGAGAACATTAAACGGGAACTTGAGCAGGTTTACCGGCAGATTGAAAGCCTGGTTCCCCAGACAGAACGCTTACTGGATGAAGAAATGTTAAAGAAGGATTATGATGCTCTGAAAAACAAGTTGATTGATCTGCAGCAGGAACTGATTGCACTGGGCATGCTTTTAGGTGATTGATCAGGCTGAGGCTGCCGGGCTTTAACCCAGCAGCCTTTTGGCTGTCTTCACTGCCTGCACCGCATCTGGTGCATAGACCGCCCCGATGCTCTCTGCATATCCCTGCGTCAGCACCGCGCCGCCCACCATCAGGGGTATTGCCATTCCCGCCGTTTTTAGAAGTGCTGCCACCTGTTCCATCTGCTGCATGGTGGTGGTCATAAGGGCACTGAGTCCAATGAGGTGTGCCCCTTCCCGCTGAGCTGCCTCCACAATGGTTTCCGCCGGTACATCCCGCCCCAGATCCACCACGCGAAAGCCATGGTTTTCCATCATCACTGATACAATATTCTTTCCAATATCATGAATATCGCCTTTCACAGTGGCCATGACAATGGTCCCTCTGCTGGTTTCATCAGATCCCGGCAGGGCTTTTTTAATGGCGGCAAAGGCTTCCTGTGTGGCTTCGGCTGCCATGAGCAGTTGCGGAAGAAAATAGGTACCGTCTTCATACCAGTCCCCCACCTTCCCCAGAGCCGGCGAGATCACCTCTTCGATGATCTTCAGTCCGTTCCATCCCTCTGCCAGCAGGGCTTCCACCAGGGGAAGAATGCCTTCGGCATCCCCCTGAACAATTTTCTGATGAAGTCGATGAGCCGGGGTTTGCGCTTCCTTCGCCGTCGGTGAATCCGCCGCAAATGTACCCGGTTTTGATATTTTTCCAATATCTGATTTTCCAGTGGATGCTGTTGTCTGTGTCTGATACCCGGGCTGAGACTCAGCGGTTGCCGCCATTTTGATATACCTGCCGGCTTTCTGGTCACGCCCCGTCAGCACATCTGCTGCTGCCACCGTCTGACGATACAGCGGCTCCCTGGGATTGATGATGGGAATATCCAGCCCGGCTTCCAGTGCCATGGCCAAAAATGCGGCATTCACCGGCTTTCTAGCGGGAAGACCATGGGAAATGTTGCTGACACCTAAGATGGTTTTCACACCCAGTTCTTCCCGAATCATCCGCAGAGCCCGCAGGGTTTCCATCACCAGGTCCTGCTGTGCTCCCGCAGTGAGTGTCAGAGGATCAATGAGAATGTCTTCCCGGCGCATACCTCTCTTGATTGCCGTATCCACCATTTGCCGGGCCACAGCAAGACGACCTTCAGCTTTTTCGGGAATTCCCTTCTCATCCAAAGTGAGGCATAGCAACGCTGCCCCATAGGTGACCGCCAGATCAACCATTCTTTCCAGCAGTGCTGTTTCACCGTTGGCTGAGTTAATCAAGGCTTTACCCCGAATGACTTTCAGTCCTGCTTCAGTCACTTCCGGGTCGGTGGCATCAATGGACAAGGGCAGTGGAACGGTTTGCTGAATTCGCTGTAAGATGCGGGGCATCACTGTTACCTGCTGAATACCGGGAACGCCGGCATTCACATCAATCACCGAGGCACCCGCTTCTTGCTGGCGCAGGGCTTCCTCCACAATGGGATCATACACCTCACTGAGATAGGCTTCTTTAATGGCCTTTCGGGCAGTGGGATTAATGTTCTCGCCGATCATGGGAGTGGGATGGCCGGGACCTGCCATCACCGTAACCTGAGTGCCCGCCAGCTTGGTAATACCACGCTCAGACACCTGCACCGGTTTCAAGGTGCGGGTAATGGCACGAAACGCCGCCAGATGATCTGGTGTGGTGCCACAGCAGCCGCCGATCACATTGGCACCGGCATCCACCATTCCGTTGATAAAAGCGGCCATTTTATCGGGTGTCATCTCAAAGTACGTTTGGGCCTCCCGAAGCACCGGCAAGCCGGCATTGGCCTGGGCCATGAGGGGCAGGCTGGTGACCCGGCGCATCCGGCGAATGATTTCCACCATCACTTCAGGCCCGATGCCACAGTTGGCTCCCAACACACTGACCCCCAGCGCTTCCAGCACTGTGGCCGCCTGTTCCGGATCAGAACCAGTGAGGGTCCTGGCATTGGCATCAAAAGTCATGGTACAGATCACCGGCAGGTTCGCTGCTTTTTTGGCCCCAATGACCGCTGCCCGGGCTTCCTGAATGTCAGACATGGTTTCAATGAGAAACAGGTCGCAGCCTGCTGCTGCCAGCACGCAGGCCTGTTCATGGAAGCAGGCCACCGCATCGTCAAAAGACAATTCACCCATGGGAGCCAGCAATTTGCCTGTCGGACCAATGCCGCCGGCCACCAACCGTTGCTCACCGGCTGCTTCCCGAGCCAGCCTGACTGCCGCCTCATTGATTTTCTCCAGAGAGGCTTCCAGTCCATAGGCTTTCAATTTCAGTGGATTCCCACCAAAAGTATTGGTTTGAATCATGCCGCTGCCCGCCGCCACATAGGCCTCATGGACAGCTTTCACTTTTTCAGGCATATGCACATTTAGTGCCTCTGGGCACTGGACATCGGCCAGCGCATCTCCCAGCATGGTACCCATGGCCCCATCTCCCAGCAGGATGCCGTTTTTCAGACGGTTTACAAGCTGTTCCGGTGTCATTTCTGCTCACTCCCTCTCCAATGATTCTCTTTTACTTCAGCTGTTCAGGATTCAGCACCTGCAGTGATTCCGGCACAAAAAGACCGTCTTTGCGCACCAACACACCGTCAAAGTAGATGTCACCACCGCCGTAAGCAGCGGTTTGAATGCAGACCAAATCCCAGTGCACCGACGACCGGTTGCCGTTGTCAGCTTCGCCATAGGCATTACCGGGGGTGAAATGAAAGCTTCCCATGATTTTTTCATCAAAAAGAGTATCTTTCATGGGATGCAGAATGTAGGGATTCACACCTATGGCAAATTCACCAATATAGCGGGCACCTTCATCGGTATCCAGTACTTCATTGATTTTTGATTCATCATTGCAGATGGCTTTAACAATTTTGCCTTCCTTAAATGTTAGGCAGATGTTTTCATACACAAAACCCTGATGCAGTGAAGGTGTATTGTATGTCAGGGTTCCTTCCACCGAATCTTTCACTGGTGCTGTGTACACCTCACCGTCAGGAATATTTCGTTTGCCGGAACATTTCACCACACCAGTGTCTTTGATGGAAAACCGCAGGTCTGTGCCAGGGCCGGTGATGTGTACTTCGTCAGTCTTCTCCAGCCATTCCACCAAGCTGTCCATGGCTTTGTCCATTTTGGCATAGTCCAGGTTGCACACATTGAAATAAAAATCCTCAAAAGCCTGGGTGCTCATCATCCCGGCCTGTGCCATGGCTTCGTTGGGATAACGCAGTACCACCCATTTGGTATTGCCCACCCGCTCCTGAATGTGCACCGGTCCCACAAAGTGCTCTGAATAGAGGCGCATTTTTTCTCCGGGTACATCTGCCAGTTCATTGGCATTGTTGCCTGCCCGAATACCGATATAAGCATCCATGGCTTTCATCTGCTGCAGTTCAACGGCAGCAGCCAGTTTCACCTGTTCTTCGCCGGCTCCCAGCAGCCACTGACGGGTGAACCGGGGTTCTTTCACTGCAACAAATGGCATTGCTTTCGCCTGATATGCCTCATGAATGAGGGCTTCCACCAGGGGATACTCCAGCCCCACTGCTTCAATGAGAACTTTCTCACCCGGCTGCAGGGAAACAGAATAATGAATCAGGTTATGTGCCAATTGTTGAATGCGCGGATCTTTCATAGATATCCACTCCTTCTCTGTAATGGTCATTTGTCATTGATCATTCATAGCCGCCGACAGTTCTTTGGCCATGTTCATTTTAACACAAACAATCCTCGTCATCACCTTTTTCAATTACTTTCGTATTCATACTTTCGACAGTCAGGCCAGCGATGCAACTTCATGACACTTCCCACTGCCAGCCATTGACATTCTCTTTTGCCTATGCTGTAATTAGGATGTTCTTAATCACGCAGGAAATGGGGAAAAATCATGAAACATCTGCCGACAACACGCGGCATTCCGGTGAAAATGGCCAGTTTGCTGCTTTCTGCTTCATTGCTTTTCGCTGTTCTGTTCTTTGGCTGTAGTACCACCGATCCCGGCTGGTCTGAAAAGACTGAAACAGTACTGGGCACCATCAGCCACATTCGAATTCACAGTGAGCATCGGCCCGAAGGCGACACTGCTGTGGCATCGGCTTTCGAACGGGTACAGGAAATTGAAGGGCGCATGTCTGCCACACTGCCTGACAGCCAAATCTATCACATCAATACCGCTGCAGGCCGAACAGGCGTCACCGTAACTGACGATGTGCTCTTTATGATTGAAGAGGGTCTTCGCTATTATCAGCTCACTGATGGGTTGTTTCATATCGGACTGGGAACCCTGACATCCCTTTGGGGACTCAGCACAGACCGGCCCCAGGTACCCGAGCGAGAAGCCATTCAGAATACCCTGGCGGCCATTGACATCGAAACCATCGAAATTTCAGGCAGTGACGTGCGCATACGCCAACGTGGCACCGCTATTGATCTGGGAGGTATCGCCAAAGGTTATGCCGTGGATGAGGCTGCCCGGGTGCTCCAGGATCTGGGTATCACCAGTGGTTTTGTCAATTTTGGCGGCGATGTCTATGCCTTGGGAGAAAAGCCTGACGGCACTCCCTGGTACGTGGGAATCAAAGAGCCCATCCCTGGCAGCACTGGCCTGGTAGGGCGTCTTGGTGTTACTAATCGATCTGTGGTGACATCAGGTGACTACGAACGTTATCTCGCTGATGAAAACACAGGTGAACGCTTTCACCACATCCTTGATCCCCGCACCGGCAGACCTGCTTCCAACGAACTGGTGAGCGTCACCATCGCCTCTGACACCGCCCTTGAGGGCGACATCCTCTCCACCGCCGTCTTTGTGATGGGGCTGGAGAAAGGTTACCGCTATGTAACTGATACTCCCGGTGCTGATGCCCTTTTTATCACCCGCGACGATGAAGTGATTCTGACCCCCGGACTTCGTCAGGATTTTGAACTGATGAATGAAGCGTATATACTCACTGCCTATGAACCGCCGGCAGCATCCGAATAATGCAGTCCTTTTTTAGCTGACCGGGATTATCCACCGTCACTGCACTTGATCCGTTGTGTTGACTGTCACTGACTTATATGCCAATGACATCTGCCCCGAAAAAGCCTGCTCTCCGTTTTAATCTGAACAGAAGGTATGTAGATTGATGCCGGTCGACTTCATCAAAATTTTATATCAATGCGCTTGTTTCTCAGAGATCTTTTCTGTATGATGGGTTTCAAAACAAAGGAGGCGGTATCATGAAGAAGACGGTTGCCTTTGTGTGCATACACAATTCCTGCCGTTCACAAATGGCTGAGGCCTGGGCGAAGCATCTTGGAAAAGATATTCTGGAAGTTTACTCTGCCGGCACTGAATCTTACCATGAAGTGAAACCTGGTGCAGTGGAGGTCATGAAAGAAGTCGGCCTTGATATGAGTGACCATTATCCGAAGCTACTCTCAGATATTCCTGAAGAAGTGGATATACTAATCACCATGGGTTGTGGTGTGGTATGCCCTTACTGGCCCAACCAACACCAGGAGGATTGGGGACTGGAGGATCCTTCCGGTGGACCCATTGAAGGGTTTCGGACAACTCGGGATCTGATTAAAGAAAAGGTGGAAGATTTGGTGCAGCGTGTTACTGCCGGCGAACTCTAGATTTTCTTAACGCACAAACCCCCTGCTCTAATAGCAGGGGGTTTGAGGTTGTCGAAAAAGTCATGTTTTAGAGATGAAACATGGCTTTTTTGCGCTTAGAATCAGTTTTGAGGGGTGATATTGCTTTGAGAAAGGTATTCCTATCCTCTATTATCAAGGATAGTGGCGATTTTTTTCACATTAAGCGCAGTCGCCGTTAACAGCGCCTGTGCCTTAACTCCCTCTGACCCACGATAGTGAGCGTACCTCATGCCACTTAG
>NZ_JBCITM010000024.1:0-48568 GCF_039414295.1 Anoxynatronum sibiricum
GAACATGGTCTCTCTTTGTCATCATTCGAATCACCCCTTATATCTATATTCGACATCAAGGGGCGAATCTCCTTTTTGATTGCAAGAAAAAAAGCCTATTTTCATAGACTTTTTCAACAACCTCAAACCCCCTGCTCTAATAGCAGGGGGTCAGACTGAAGACAAAGTCACAAAAACCACATAAAAAAGATGAAAAAAGGGAAATTTCTTTGAAAATCAAAAAGGAATTTCCCTTTTTATGTCGAAGTATACATGTAAGGAAACAGATAGAAGGCTCTAGGGAGGGACGACCCATGATCACACGGCAAAAAGAGAAACAACGGACACAGATCGAACTGATTTCACTGGATGAACTGGTCCCAAAGGACCACCTGGTGCGAAAGCTGGAAGCTGCTATCGATTTTTCCTTTATCTATGATCTGGTAAAAGACAAGTACTCCGAAGAACGGGGAAGACCAAGCATTGATCCTGTGTCTTTGTTCAAGATTGTGTTGGTCCAGTACCTCTTTGGAATCCGGTCCATGCGCCAGACCATCCAGGAAATCCAGACAAACATGGCTTACCGCTGGTTCATCGGGTATGGACTGAATGAAGAAATCCCACATTTTACGACCTTCGGCAAAAACTACGTCCGACGTTTTAAAGACACCGACATCTTTGAACAAGTATTTCAGCGAATTCTGGAAGAAGTCATAAGAGCAGGATTTTTAAGGCCAGAAGAAGTGTTCATTGACGCCACCCATGTGAAAGCCAGTGCCAACAAAGGCAAATACCGAAAAGAAATGGTTGAAAAGAGTGTGCGGCACTACCAAGACCAATTGGAAGCCGAAGTGGACAAAGACCGAGCAAATCACGGTAAAGGACCGTTGAAAGAAAGTAAAAAAAAAGTAGAAATGAAGGAACAGAAAGTCAGCACCACCGACCCGGAAAGCGGTATCCTGCGAAAAAGTGAAAAGGAAAAGTGCTTTGCCTACTCCTACCATACCGCCTGCGACCCCAACGGCTTTATCCTGGGTTTAGCCGTTACCGGTGCCAATGTCCATGACTCCACCATGCTGGAAGCAATTCTCAATCAAGTAACAGCGCGCGTAGGTGCACCCCAGTCAATAGCAGTAGACGCCGGATACAAAACCCCTTTTATCTGCAAAATTCTCCTTGAGCGGGATATCCGGCCTGTGATGCCCTACAAGCGTCCCATGACAAAGAAAGGCTTCTTCCGAAAGCACGAATACGTCTATGATGAGTACCATAACTGTTACCTGTGTCCACAAGATAAGATCCTCACCTATCGCACCACCAACCGGGAAGGATACCGGGAATACCATTCCAATCCAGTCGATTGCAGAACCTGCCCTCATTTAGCCCAGTGTACCGAAAGCCGTGACCATACCAAACGGCTCATGCGTCATGTATGGCAAGATTACCTGGATGAAGCGGAACACCTGCGGCACACGACACAGAACAAAACCATCTACGCAAAACGCAAGGAAACCATTGAGCGGGTATTTGCAGACATGAAAGAAAAGCATGGCATGCGGTGGACAACCCTTCGAGGCATAAAACGGGTCGCCACTGAAGCCATGCTTGTGGCAGCTGCCATGAACCTGAAAAAGCTGGCCACTTGGAAGTGGCGCAAGGGGATGACGGGCCCTGGGCCGTCTTCTTTCAAACGATTAATTCTTTTCTTACGCAAAATGCTGGCTCCCACTCAGGGGAACCAGCATTTTGTCTACAGTCTGCCCCCTGCTCTAATAGCAGGGGGTTTTGTGCGTTTTCTACTGTAGTCTTAAACACTTCTAAAACAGATTCCCGTAAATTAATCCGGTGAAGGTGGCCATGACAACGACAAGGCTGACAAACACCACTGTCTTTTTGGTTCCGATAACGCTTCTAATGACCAACATGTTGGGCAGAGACAACGCAGGACCTGCCAACAGCAACGCCAGCGAGGGGCCTTTACCCATACCGGATCCAATGAGCCCCTGAAGAATGGGCACTTCTGTCAACGTTGCAAAATACATGAACGCACCCGCCACTGAAGCAAAAAGATTGGCTCCCAGCGAGTTCCCCCCCACCAGGCTCGCCACCCAGGCTTCGGGAATCAGACCACTGTGACCCGGTCGTCCCAGTAAAACCCCTGCCACCATAATGCCGCCAAACAACAGGGGAAGGATTTTCTTGGCAAATCCCCAGGTTTCATCAATCCATTCTTTCCGTTGTTCCTGATTAAACCAAAACACGGTGGCATATACGGTAATGGCCAGGAATAACCCTGCCAAAATCCATTTAAGGGAGAAAAGAAAACCCCACACGCCTGATGGGTCGGAAGGCCGGGCAAAATTAGCAAATACCAGTACCCCTATCATTGAAAAGAAAAAGACCATGGTTTGCCACAAGGGTCTGTCTTCTCCTGATTCATCCTGGCCTTCAAACATAGCGGCATCTTTTTCATTGCGGTCCGTTTCTTCTTTGCGAAATATCAGATGCATCAGAAGCCCCACCACCACACTGAAAACAACGGCACCAATAGTACGGGCAATTCCCAGCTCCAGCCCCAGTACCTGTGCCGTGATGGTGATGGCCAGAATATTGATGGCCGGCCCGGAGTAGAGAAATGTGACAGCAGGTCCGAGGCCGGCACCCTTCATGTAAATACCGGCAAACAGCGGTAATACCGTACAGGAACACACCGCCAGAATCACCCCTGAAACAGAGGCCACCCCGTAAGAAACCGCTTTTTTAGCCTGGGGGCCCAGGTATTTGATCACTGAATCCTGAGACAAAAAAACACCAACAGCACCGGCAATAAAGAAGGCAGGAACCAGACACAGCAGAACATGTTCCCGGGCATACTCATTTAATAAAGCAAATGATTCCAAAAGCGCTCCCTGCATCACCGGATTTTCAACCGGCATGAAAAAAGCCGCTAAAAAGACCGCCACAATTATACCCAGTTTCTTTAGTTCACTCATTCCAATGCGCCTCCAAAAAGAAAGATCTTGCCCATCAATTGATCACCGATGGGCAAATGTGACAATGCCTTATTTAAGTTTGCTCTTGATTTCGTCAACATTTAAAACCTTGCCTGATGCCACCAGTTTTTCATCCACCACCAGGCCGGGAGTTTTCAGCACGCCATAGGAAGCAATGGTTTTAAAGTCTTCCACTTTTTCAAAAGTAGCAGTCAAACCCAACTGTTCTGCCGCCTCTCGTGCATTGGACTCCAGCGTTTTGCAGTTTTTGCATCCTGAACCCAAAATCTTGATGTTCATTTCAGCACCCCTTTTCAATGATTATATAAATATATCTTTATATATAGTGTACGCTTTCCTCCAGCTGTTGTCAAGCCTAACTTCTCTGAAACCACCATCTCAACATCGTTACAGTTTCATAATTTGGCTCAGTTAATTAATATTTTCACACAGTTGCTTGTTCAGCTTTTCAGATTGAAGGCAAAGAAATCTGGCCAGATCAGCTGACGCCAATCTAAGGAACTAAAAATCTCAGCCATCCTCCGTTAACAAGGCACTCATTCACTTTTTTCAAGCACCATCCCCGTTCGACAGGGCAGGTAGATGGCAATTCCACTGTATGCCGGGTTCAGTCTGAGAGAATAAGTCGAATGAACCACCTCATGGGAAATACGCCCCTGGCCGCCGAAGCGTTTTTCATCAGTATCCAGAATCACCTGGTAGTCACCGGTATCATGGAGGGGTATTTCCAAATGTTCCCAAGAGACAGTGGGGTGAAAATTAAAGAAAAACACATGGTCGTTACTTCGGTAAGCAATCACTTTACGTTCTTCATCCACCATCAGCGTGAGGGGGCTGCCTCCCATCAGTTTGGCGGTTTGCATCAGCTGAAGCATGGCCTGATCAAAGTGCTTCAGATCCTTGTAGCGGAGATTTGGATTGTCTGCCAGAGACCAGAGGCGGCGGCAGTACTGAAAACTCCAACCGTTGCCTTCCCGGGGAAAATCAATCCAATCCGGGTGCCCGAATTCATTTCCCATGAAGGTAAGGTATCCTTCTGATCCCAAAGAAATGGTGATGAGCCGGGCCATTTTATGCAAGGCGACGGCCCGCTCCACTTCCAGATTCTGACTGCCACGATGCATATGCGCATACATTTCTTTGTCTGCCATTCTGAAAATCATGGTCTTGTCTCCCACCAATGCCTGATCATGGGATTCCACATATGCAATGCGTTTTTCCTGAGGCCGGCTGGTGGACAACTCATGCACCATTTGGCCCATTTGCCAGTTTTCATCCGGCTTCTCCAGGGTTTTTACCCAAAAATCCGGCATTCCCATGGACAGCCGGTAATCGAACCCGATGCCTCCGGTTTCAATGGGCAGGCACATACCCGGCATGCCGCTCATATCTTCTGCAATACTCAGGGCATCGGGCCGCAGTTCCTTGGTCAGCTCGTTGGCAAACTGAAGGTAAGTGAGCGCTTCCAGATCTGTGTTGGCGCTGAAATATTTATCATAGCTGTCGAAGGCCGTTCCCAGTCCGTGGTCGTGATATATCATGGAGGTGACGCCATCAAAGCGAAACCCGTCAAAATGGTATTCTTCCAGCCAAAACTTAATGCCGGACAACAGGAAGTGTATCACTTCGTGCTTTCCATAGTTGAAAAGCTTCGAATCCCAGGCGCTGTGGTTTCCCCGTTCACCTTCGTGAAAAAACTGATGAACAGTGCCGTCAAACTGATTAATTCCTTCGGCAATATTCTTCACTGCGTGGGAATGGACAATGTCCATGAGCACGGCAATTCCCATTTGGTGAGCTGTATTGACCAGTGACTTCAAGTCCTCCGGTGTTCCAAACCAGGATGAAACGGCAAAATAATTAGACACATGATACCCAAAAGAAGCGTAATAGGGATGTTGCATCACTGCCATCAGCTGTATCGTATTGTACCCCATCGTCTTTACCCGAGGCAGTATGTTTTCTTCAAATTCACGGTAAGAACTGATTTTCCCCTCTTCCTGTGCCATACCAATATGACATTCATAGATAAAGGGAGGGCGGTGCGGGAGTAGCTGAAAATCTGAGTCTGTCCAATGAAATGACTCAGGAGGATGCCAGATTTGCCCGCAAAAATCATGGGTTTCAGTGTCCTGCACCACGCGTCGAATATACAGTGGAATCCGGTCTCTGGCCGTTCCCTTGCTTACCACATGCACTTTCACCCTGCACTCATGACATAGTGTTTCTCTGCCTTCAAGAAATATTTCCCACACTCCCGCTTCCCTTGCTGTCAACGGGTGAGAGCTTCGGTTCCACCCATTAAAGTCTCCCATGAGAAATAACGCATCTGCGGCAGGTGCCCATTCCCGGTACACCCATCCATGATCAGTGGGGTTGAAGCCAAAGTATTGGTGCCCGTTGGCAAAATCTTTGAACTGGCTTTCATCTCCCAAAAGAGATCTTTTCATCTCACGGTAATGTTTCATGCGCAGTACCAGATCCTGTTCGTAAGTCCCCAGCCAGGGATCAACCTCCAGTATTTTCAGTTTTTCCAGAGGGTGGTTTCGATCATTCATTTTACGTCACTCCCTTCACACATCATTCCAGCCATGTATACCAGCAATCCCGGATCATATTTTCCGGTAATAACCCTTGCTTTCAGATAAAAAGTGGCGCATCATCCACACAACGTTTCATTGCATCGGACAATGCACCCTTATTATATCAGTTATACATGTTTTGGGCACCTGGCATCATTATGAAGTTTCTGGCTTCCTAAAAACCTTGCCTTGCCATAATGCTTGGTTTGTGATAGCCATGATCCTGCGTTCATCTTTTCACTGCTTTCATCTGCTTATTTGACATCCTTCGTTTTCACGATTTCACCATTTATGTTTTAGGCCCTTTTTGCTGTTTCCGGAAACCAGTGCCGTGTTTTGTTGGCGATACGCACCAAGGTTAACATCACCGGCACTTCCACCAGTACCCCGACAACTGTTGCCAAAGCTGCCCCGGAGGTAAGCCCAAAGAGGGTGATGGCGACAGCCACCGCCAGTTCAAAGAAATTGCTGGCACCTATCATGGCTGCCGGTGACGCTATGTTATGGGGCAGTTTCCAGGCACGTGACCAGCCATAAGCGATGGCGAAAATGAAGAAAGTCTGAATGGTAAGGGGGATGGCAATTAACAGAACGTGCAATGGGTTGGACAGGATCACATCACCCTGGAAGGTGAAAATGATGATCAACGTCAAGAGCAAGCCGACGATGGTTACATTGTCAAATTTTCTCAGAAAAACATTCTCAAAGTAATCCAGGCCTTTATTTTTGATGATATGTTTGCGCGAGAAATACCCTCCTGCCAGGGGGATGACGATAAAGAGTACCACTGACAGAAACAGGGTATCGTAGGGTACGATGACGTCACTGATGCCAAGCAGGAATGCCACAATGGGTGTAAAAGCCACCAACAGAATCAAGTCATTCACCGCCACTTGCACCAATGTGTAGGCCGGGTCCCCTTTTGTTAAATGACTCCAGACAAAAACCATGGCTGTGCAGGGAGCCGCTCCCAAAAGCACTGCCCCTGCCAGGTACTCGTTGGCCAAATCAGGCGCGATGAAGTTCTGAAATAGGATTTTCAGGAAAAAGGCGGCGATGACATACATGGTAAAAGGCTTGATCAGCCAGTTGGTGACACAGGTAACCACCAGCCCCCTGGGTTTTTTGGTCGCTGCCACAATACTGGTAAAATCAATTTTCAGCATCATGGGATAAATCATCAGCCATATGAGAATGGCTACCGGAATCGACACCTGGGCATATTCAAAGCGGCTGAGTGTTTCTGGAATCACGGGCAGGTATTGGCCGATGGCCACTCCTATGACGATGCAAGCCGCCACCCAAATTGTTAAGTAACGCTCAAAAAATCCAATTCCCTGAGTATTTTCTTTTTCCACGCTGGACACCTCCTATAATATATACCGCCTTATGAAACTAGCTGGCAAAGATCTTTTTTTCATGACGTTTCAGCGTTTCACAATTTTCGCCACTGGACTCATATGCCTGCAGCCGTTTCAAGTCATCCTGGTACAGTGGTTCCTGATCCATGAACTCTTCAAGATATTTGAACAGCAACAGATGCTTTTTGATAAAATCCTCATGAACTGAGTAGTATATCCACTGTGCTTTTTTTTCGTATGAAATCACATTTTCTGAGCGAAGCCGTGCCAGGTGTCTGGACACATTCGATTGAGTTGTGTTTAAGATAACTTCCATTTCACAAACGCACAGCTTGTCCTTTCTCAACAAATTAAGCATTCGCAGGCGATTTTGATCTCCAAGTGTTTTAAATAAACCGTCCATTTCACACCTCCTAACCATGCTGGTTGTATGAACACATAATCACATTATTACATTTATATATTTGATTACGCTCATATAATACCCCTGATTGTTGACAATGTCAAGTAGCTCTTTCTGCATAAAAAAAGAAACCCTCCAGCATTGAAGTGGTTTCCTTTCACTTTACAAAATTTCCACACTGGCATCGAATTGATAAATCACATCTTTACGCTCAATAATGACTTTGGTTCGTTTGGCCAGTGCTTCATCTTTTTTAATTTCCAAAAGCAGTTCTTTTGCCGGGTTGATGGCCACCGGGTATTTGACCGATTGCAGCATGGTCAGGTCACCTTTGGTATCCCCATAGGCATAACTTAGATCCAAATCGATATCATATTGCTCCACCAGTTCAGCCAATGCTTCCGATTTACTGTGAGAGTCCCACATTTGCTTGATTTCACCGGTAAAGTTGTTCTGTTCATCCACCTGGTACTCGGTTGCCCGAAAGTCATCTGCCCCATATTTTTCTGCCATGCGTTCCACCAGATAATCGGGGCTGCCGGAAACAAAAATAACCCGGTGCCCCTGCTCCTTATGCCAGTAAATCTGATCACGGGTGAACCGATACACCCGGTCACCTTTGGTTTCTATCACCTGGTGCACGATGAAATCAATGTAATGCTTGTTTTGCCCCTTCATTGAGTTTAAATAAATTTCTGCCACTTCCAGCAGATAATCTTCATAGTTGCCCATGCGTTTATCCCAGTTTCTGAAAGCTTTCTGGGCATGACTGTACCAGTATTGAGGGTCGATGATTTCATAGCGAATCAGCCGTTTAAAATGTTCCATCATCAATGAGTCCCGGTGTAAGGTACCATCGATATCGAAAAAAGCAGCAATTTCTCCCATCGGTCAACTCCTTACTTGCGTTTTCCCCTAATTTCGTCCCGAGCAGACAGAGCGATGTTTGCAGCATGGTCTGAGATCCGTTCCAGATTACTGATAATATCAAGGAAAATAACTCCGGCACTGGGAACACACTGGTGAGCATTAAGACGCCCGATATGATTGGCCCGGAAACGCTTTTCAAGCTTATCAACAGCTTTTTCTTTCTCCAGCACTTCTTCAATCAGCTTTTCATTGAGTTCTTTCATGGCTGTCAGCGCCGACTCATAAGCTCCAATGGTCAGATCGGTAATTTCCCTGAGCTCTTCAATGGCTGACTCTGAAAAAATGAGATTGCCATCAAGTTTGAACTGTGCCAGCTCAGCCAGGTTTTCTGCATGATCGCCCACCCGCTCAATGTCATTGATGGTATTAAAGAGACCATCCACTGTCTCACGGTTGGAAGCGGCCAGATTCTGGTTGGAAAGCTTCACCAGGTACGAAGCAATCTCCCGTTCCAGTTCATTGGTGATTTTCTCGGTACACATTACTTCATCTATTTTTTTCTGATCCCGGTCAAAGATGGCATCCATGGCGTCACGCAGCGAACCACCGGCCACATTTCCCATATGCAGGGTTTCTTTAATGGCAGTGCCCAGTGCAATCGCCGGAGTGCTCAAAATCCGCTCATCAATGTACTTAACTCCCTGAATGGTATCTGCACCTCCGGGCACCATCCTGAAAGCAGCCTTAATGAGATAGCCGGTAAAGGGTAGGAGTACCAGCGTGGTGGTAATGTTGAAAATGGTATGGGCATTGGCAATTTGTCGGGGAACATCTCCCGGACTCAGGTATTTGATCAGGTGATAGGTGGGTTCCCGTAATAAAAACACAAAGAGAACTGTGCCGATGACGTTAAACAAAAAGTGAAAGGCGGCCGCCCGTTTTGCAGTTTTATTGGCCCCAATACTGGATAAAATGGCCGTCACCGTCGTTCCAAGGTTGATTCCGAAAAGGATGGGCAGTCCGGATTCGATGGGAATCAGCCCTTCCATGGCCAGAGCCAGCAGAATCCCTGTGGATGCGGTACTGCTCTGGACCATAACAGTGATTCCGAAGCCAGCCAGAATTCCCAGGAAGGGATGCTCGGCAAAACTCACCAAAATATTTCTGAAAGCTTCAAATTCTCGCATGGGGCGCAGCGCATCCCCCATCATTTTCATGCCGATGAACAGCATGCCAAAGCCAATAAAAGCCTCTGCCATCTGTTTGGTTTTGCGATTTTTGCTGAACAACCAAACCCCCACCGCAATACCAATGATCACCGGAGCAAACCGGTCAATTTTAAAGGTGATAATCTGGGCGGTGATGGTGGTACCAATATTGGCACCCATAATCAGGCTGGCCGCCTGAGCCAGCTGCATCATCCCCGCATTGACAAAACCAACCACCATGACTGTCGTGGCGCTACTGCTCTGAACAACGGCAGTCACCAAGGCACCTACCATGACTCCCATGATTCGGTTGGAAGTCAGCATGCTGATAATGTCTTTCAGTTTGTTGCCGGCCACTTTCTGAAGCCCGCTGCTCATCACATGCATGCCGTACAGGAACAGGCCTAATCCTCCCAGCACACCAAATGCAATCTCCATTCTTCATCCTCCCCAACTATCTGTCACTTCGGTGTTCTCTTTTTCACCGGACAGGCAAATCATAACCATTATACACCGACTGTTGAATACTTGCCATGTTTTCTATCCAGATTCATCCTATTTTTTCGCATTTTTGATGCCCTTATCTTAAAAAGACCCCGTCTGAAAAAGTTCGCAGATTTCAATGATAAATCTATAGGCAAACGGATGTGAATATGGTATCCTATTGACGGACGAAAAGCGTTCAACTGAAACTGATTATATAAAAGGAGGATCTTCATGGTGTTAACCACGATTCAAAAAATGATTGCCAGCCAGCTGGGCATTGGTAATCCTGCGGTCATTACTCCCGAAACCAGTTTGCTTGATGATCTGGAAGCAGATTCCCTTGATGCTGTCGAGATCATCATGGCCATTGAGGACGAGTTCGGCTTGGAAATTCCCGATGAAATGGCAGAATCTCTGCGTACCGTGGGCGAGATTGTGGAATATGTAGAAGAACATAAAACGGCATGAAAAAAGTGCTGAACATCAGCACTCGAACTCAGACGACCTGACTCCATCAGGTCGTTTTTAAATGGTTCACATAAATATTCACCTGTTCCACATGAATCTCAGTCATTGTTTCCACTGCCTGTTTCACTTGTTGCTGGGCTTGCTCCACCATTTTAGGAATGGGGATTCCGTAAAGGACTTCAAGTGATAAATTAAGTATCAAATGATCTGCTTCTTTTTCCAGTTGAACACCACTTTTGCTGGTGGTATTTCGACTAAAAACTTTTGCCATGCTTCCCGGAAACCCGCCACTAATGGAAACAATGCCTTCAATTTCAGAAACGGCGTTTCGCGCAATGGTCATGATAATGTCTTCAGAAATACGTATTTTGCCTCGATCGCTGTGAATCACCAATGGATCTGCGGTTGTCATCAGTCATTTCCCTCCTTCTTACAGGCGGCTTTTTCATCCACTCATGGCACCACTGTTGTGCCCTTTCCTTCCAGATTTCCTGAACCATTTCGTACTCTCTGTTGCCATTCACATTGACAAAACAGTTCAACTCAGGGTCAAACTGTCTCAACACCTTTTCGTCAACCGTGCGTACCAGCACATCCTCATAAAAACGGATAACTTTATAATTCTCCCGATCAATGTAACGCCTCATGTAGGGCAGGCAGCTTTTTTGATAAAATGCATGCAAGGGCTGAAAATGACTGCCAATCAATGGCACCCGGACATCTTCACCGTCCAGCAGTTCGATCATGTGTTCAATCACTGCCCGGTTAAGGAGCGGCATATCACAGGGAACTGCAAAAATGAGATCGTTCTTTGCGTGGTAGAGACCTGTGTATAATCCAATCAAAGAGCTTCGACTACCCGGGTTCATAAGATCCTGAACGATACGGACATTATCCAGCATGGGAAATGACTGGGGATGATGGGTCACGATGAGCACTTCATCAAACAAACAATCCAAGGCACCCGCCACCCATTCAATCATGCGTCGGTCTCCCAGGGGGAGCTGCGCCTTGTTGCGCCCCATCCTTTTGCTGGCTCCACCTGCTAAAATGACGCCTGTGATCCTGTGTTTCATCATTGATTTCACCCCGCTGAATTCATTATATCATAATCAGATTCGCCTTAACAGCCTTGTCTGGATCTAAGTCAACTTCACCGCAGGCTGGGAAGTGTTCCCACAAAATCAAGAAAATCTTCCGTGGTGCCGTGATAGTCTGGTGTCATTGCCTGTTTATCCGCCTGAAGCAGGCAGTTAGTCACCAAATAGGTTTGCATCCCCAGTTTACCGGCTGACAAGTCTTCGTGAGCATCATTTCCTACCATGATGGTCGACGCCGGTTCTGTTTGCAGAATATCCAGCACCTCTTGATAAAACGCCACATGAGGTTTGCAGGCGTGCATGGTTTCAAAGCTGGTGATGAATTCGAACTGATCCGGCGACAATCCTGCCCAACCGATCCGCTTTTCAACAGCCTGCAATGGAAACAGTGGATTGGTGGCCACTGCCATTCGATATCCTTTGTTCTGCAATACATGAACGGCTTTGATCATCTGGCTATCTGTTCCCGTTGCTTCTTTCGCCTGTTCGAAATCAGTTTCATAGAATTGCTCAAAGGTCTGAATCATTTCTGATCGTTTTTCTTTATAGGCTTCGAAAAACGCACGGTAAAAGGTTGCTTCGTTCGTTTCGCTCCCTCCCCGGTTATTCAGCATTTCATGAGTGCCTTTCCAGAGAAGCTTCTGAAACACTTCAGGCGGCATGTACTGACGAAAGTGCCCTGTCAGTGCTTTTAAATAATATTTCATAAATCTTTCTTGGTCCATTGGTAATAACGTCCCATCCAAGTCAAACAGAATTGTCCTGATCTCCATTTTTATCTCCTTTGTCTCTTCTCCATAAGGCTACCTGGCACTTATCCCTGCCAGAGTTCAACATAGCAACAACTATTGTTGCTGCGGTTTTCCATTTGGAATTGCCATTCTGTTCTTCATTATAGTGTAATTCATTCGTACTCGCAATGAAAGTCCTGCCTTTCGAAATGCTGTTATCGTTTGAAATGCTGTTACAGTAACCTCGGATACGGGTATAGCTTTGACAGGCTGATTTATTTATCTGACGCTGTAATGGTGTCATAAAGGAGGGAATCGTTTGGACTACAATTTATTGATTGGCGGCTCCGCCGGCCAGGGGATGGACACTCTGTCAGGATTATTGGAACGCAGCCTGAAACGTAATGGCTACCATGTTTTTGTCCATAAGGATTATATGTCACGGGTACGGGGCGGTCACAACTTTATCCAAATCCGTTTCAGCGACCGACCGTTAACCTCTCACCGGCTTTCCCTTGACCTCATCGCTGCTTTTGATGAAACCACCATCACAGAACATCTTTCCCGATTGCACCCAGAAGGGGCGTTGCTTTGCGATGAAAAACTGAAGCAAGATCATCCTCAGATTTTTCACTGGCCGTTGGAATCCCTGGCAAAAGAGGCCGGCAATGCCAAAACTTTCACCACTGTTTTTCTCGGACTGCTGCTTCAGTGGTACGGGTTGCCCCTCGAACTCACTGAAGCCCTCATATCAGAGGCTTTCAAATCCCGTTCGCCGGAGGCAAATTTGAAAGCCCTGCGACTGGGTGCTGATTTGACAGAACCCCATATCTCTCTGCCCTCCGGCAGTGACGACGACCGCCTGCTTATTAGCGGCAACGAGGCCATCGCCCTGGGTGCACTGGCGGCAGGCATCACATTTTACAGTGCCTATCCCATGACTCCTTCCACCAGCATTATGAACTACCTGGCAGCCAAGCAGACAGAAGCCGGCGTTGTGGTGGAACAGGCAGAAGACGAAATCGCTGCCATCAATATGGCTATCGGTGCCAATTATGCAGGCATAAGGGCCATGACAGGCACCTCTGGCGGGGGTTTTTCTCTAATGACTGAGGCCCTGGGCCTTGCCGGTATCACCGAAACACCACTGGTGGTGGCCAATGTACAGCGTCCCGGACCTGCCACAGGCTTCCCCACTCGCACCGAGCAAAGTGATTTAAGTTTTATTCTCGCCGCTTCCCACGGCGAAATTCCCCGAATGATTACCGCTCTAAGGAATCCACAAGAGTCTTTTGCTCAAACAGCGCGGGCTTTTAACCTGGCCGAAAAATATCAGCTGCCGGTGATCCTTCTCAGTGATCAGTATCTGGCCGATTATACGGTCACCATACCACCTTTCAATGTGGCAGGCGTCTCCATTGACCGGCATCTTGATGCCGGGTCCACTTATTCCGAAGAGAATCCTTACCAGCGCTATACCTTCACTGAAGACGGCTTGTCACCCCGGTTGATTCCCGGAAAAATTTCCGGCCAGATTGTCCTTGCTGACAGCGATGAACATGATGAAGAAGGCCATATCACAGAATCTGCTGAGGTGCGTATTCGAATGATGGAAAAACGAATGGGAAAACTGGAACTGTTGAAAGCCGAAGTGGAAGAACCCTGGCATCTGGGAGCTGAATCACCTGAGATTCTCCTGCTGGCATGGGGATCTGTGGCAGGACCTCTTCAGGAAGCACTGCAGCTCCTGGAAAAAGAAACAGATCTGCCCCCCATCGGTGCCCTGATATTTGGGGATTTATGGCCTCTTCCGGTGAACTTGCTGACCACCCTTGCTGGTAAAGCCCGCGTGCTCATGAATGTGGAACAAAACTATACCGGCCAGCTGGCCCGCCTGATTCGTCAGGAGACCGGCATCGCCTGCCAGCGAAGTTATCTGAAATTCGATGGCCGACAAATGGCACCGGAAGAAATTGTGGCAGCTGTTAAAAAGGAGGTGCTTTAAGTGACTGATCCTAAATGCTTCAACTCCTCACACCCCTCGGCCTGGTGCCCTGGCTGCGGCAATCACGCCTTGCTGGCTGCTTTGAAGGAAGCGCTGGCCCAGTTGGATAAAAACCCTCATGAGGTACTGGTTTGCTCCGGCATTGGACAGGCGGCTAAAACCCCTCATTATATTCGAACAAATGGGTTCAATGGCCTTCATGGCCGATCGTTACCCCCGGCTTTTGGTGCCAAAGTAGCCAATAAGGAGCTAACGGTGATCATCAACTCCGGGGACGGCGATTCTTACGGGGAGGGTGGAAATCACCTGATACACAACATGCGACGAAATCTGGATGTGACCCATTTTGTCCATGATAATATGATTTACGGCCTCACCAAAGGGCAAGCCTCTCCCACCACCCGACCCGGTCATACTACGGGGATCCAAACAGAAGGTGTGGTGCTTCATCCCCTGAAACCGCTGGCATTGGCCATCACCATGGGAGCCACTTTTGTGGCGCGGGGATTTGTCGGTGAACGGGAACAGCTTGTTGAACTGATGAAAGCCGCTATCACCCATCCCGGCTATGCTCTGGTGGATATTTTCCAGCCCTGCGTGGTGTTTAATAAAGTTAATACCTTCAAATGGTATCAGGAACACACCTACCAACTTCCCGAGAGTTACGACCCTGGTAATCGCACGGAGGCGCTTCAAAAGGCCTTTGAATGGGAAGAGGGCATTCCCCTGGGGATTCTCTATCGCGAAGAAAGGCCAACATATACTCAGTTAAATGAAGTGCTGCGGGAAGGACCACCACTGGTGAACCGCCGACTGGCACCAGAACGGGTCATCCCTTTCTTCGATGACTTTCGTTAGTGGCTCTCTCCCACTGAATACGAAGGGCAGCTGCATCAGAAATCGCGGATCTTCTTTAGCTCACTGATAATGTGTTCCTGTTTTTGCAAACAAAAGGAAAGCTCCTTCGGTTAATGACCGGCAGCTGATGCCGGCGTTCTCCGAGGGAGCTGTTTCAGTTTCTTCGATTCACTTAATGTTACTATTCTTCCATCACTTTCAGGTGTTCAGACACAATGAAATCTGCCTCTGTGGCTTCACGAATCTGCTCTACTGTCACATCAGGTGCAATTTCCCGGAGAAACATCCCACCGGGTGTGATGTCAAAGACGCCCATTTCTGTCACAATCAAATTCACTTCTTTTCGTGCTGTCAAGGGTAAGGTGCATTCCTTCAGGATTTTAGGGCGTCCCTTAGCGGTGTGTTCCATGGCCAAAATGACTTTTTTGGCACCCACCACCAAGTCCATGGCACCTCCCATGCCTGGCACCAACTTGCCGGGAATCATCCAGTTGGCCAGATTTCCTACTTCGTCCACCTGAAGAGCTCCCAGTACAGTGGCATCCACATGCCCCCCACGAATAATTCCAAAAGAAGTGGCGCTGTCAAAGTAAGCTGCTCCTTTCAGAACACTCACGGGCAATCCCCCTGCATTCACAATGTCTGGATCTTCATTGCCTTCCAGTGGTGCAGGACCCATTCCCACGAAACCGTTTTCCGACTGGAAAATAATTTCAACACCTTCAGGTATGTAATTAGCCACCAGTGTAGGCATGCCAATGCCCAGATTCACAATATCGCCGTCTTTAAATTCTTTTGCAACCCGTCTTGCAATGCGTTCGCGCACATCCATCAGGCATCCCCCTTTACGATGTAGTCCACAAAAATTCCCGGAGTCATCACATTATTGGGGTCGATTTCGCCCACTTCAACCAGCTCCTGTGCTTCCACAATAACCGTCTTGGCGGCTGTTGCCATCACCGTATTGAAATTGCGAGTGGCCGCATTGTACCAGATGTTACCCTTCTTATCAACCTTCGAACCCCGAATCAGGGCAACGTCTGCCCGCAGGGGTAGCTCCAGCAGATAGTCCTTTCCATCCACAACGATTTTCTGCTTGCCTTCTTCCACTACTGTCCCTACGCCGGTGGGGGTCAAAAACCCGCCCAGCCCGGCACCGCCGGCCCGAATCCGCTCCGCCAGTGTGCCTTGGGGAATCAGCGTCACATCAATGAGCCCTTCGTTCATCATGCGGCCTGTTTCAGGATTGGTGCCAATGTGTGAAGCATATAGCTTTTTTACCTGTCCATTAACAATCAGCTTGCCAATACCCACATTGGGTCTGGCTGTGTCGGTGCAGATAACAAACAGATCCTGGAGACCCTTCTCCACCAACCCATCCACCAGTGTTTCAGGGGTTCCGACGCCCATAAATCCGGGAATCATCACTGTCATACCATCATGTACCAGATCCATTGCCTGTTCCAGTGAGATGATTTTGTTCATGCACAAACCTCCTTCTCGTCAGTTTTTATGTCTGATGCCGCGTTTTCATGTCTATCATACCAGATTCTTAGCGCTATGTCCAAATGTGGTGGCTTTTCTTGCGATTATGCCTTTATTATCCTGCATCGTTTTCTTTCAAGCTTTGTATGGCTTCCTCTAATATTTCTTCCAATCCCAGGTTCCAGGGCCCCTGGGTGATCCGGTTGGCTGCTGCCTTCAGTTCTTCATTGGCATTCGCCACAGCCACACCTGTGCCTGCCGCCCGTATCATCGAAAGATCATTTCTTTCGTCACCCACCGCCACTACTTCTTCCATGGCAAAGCCTTTCAACTTCACCAACTGCTCCAGTGCTGCTCCCTTTGAGGCCCCTGCAGGCAGGATTTCCAGATAATTCCAGTCAGAATAAACAGGCCCAAAATCATAGCCGGCAGAAACAATCAACTCACTGGCAAACTGTTTCAACTCAAACGGGTCTCCAATAATCAGCATTTTAGTGGGATCCTTGTCTGCCAGAGGCGTCAGATTTTCCTGACAACGACACGCAATACCATCTTTTTCCATGTGTTCCAAAACAGCCGGTGTGTGGCTTCTCACGTAGGGCACCTGGTTCACATGCATGATGGTATCCAAAGGAAAATGCGCCAGTAAATCAAGAGCTTTCAAGGCCAGTTCCCTGTCAAGGGTATGCGCCGCCAACACTTCACCAGTGACTGAATCAACAATTTGAGCCCCATTATAGACAATAACGGGAAAGCGAATATGCAACTGCTGAATAAAGGGTTCGATGGCTTTCTTCAATCTGCCGGTGGCCAGGGTAAAGATCCCCCCCGACCTCTGATAATCATGAACCATTTTGACAGTGGTTGAGTTCACCTGATTTCCTGATTCAAAAAGAGTTCCATCCACATCTGAAACAATCAGTTTTATGTGAGTATTTTTCATATGTACCTCCTGTTATTCATCTGTTTCTATATTGAATGCTTCAAAGTTCAAGAAATCGACCACACTGAAAATAAAAAGCTTTTCTGAACGACCTTCTCAGATTCACCCCACCGAACCCAGACTCTTTTCAAGCTTTTTCAAACAAAAGAAAGCAGGAAAAAAGCCAGGATCATGGCTGCCAGGGGGGTGATCACCCAGCCTGCTATGATGGTTCCCAGCATCTTTAGATTCAGGTTGCGACCACCTCTGATAAGGCCAATGCCGATGACAGCTCCCACCACCGTTTGTGATTGAGAGACAGGCACCAGGGGCAGAGAAGGTAACCCGACAGATATCAGCAAAGATTTCAGTCCCTGGGAAGCAAATAAAAACAATACCAGGGCGCTGGATAGTACCACCACCAGGGCCGCCGGCGGCGTCAACCGGTAGATCTGACTGCCCACGGTTTGCATCACCCGATGGGAATAGGTATAGACTCCCAGGGAAATCGCTGCTGCTCCCAGTAAAAATAGCAGTTGCTGGGAGGTGATCATCTGTCGGCCGCTTCCCATCACCAAATCAATGGAAAAACTATTGGTAAACACGCCCATCACATTGGCCATGTTGCTGGCACCCAGGCTATAGGCACCAAAAATACCGGACAGAACAAGCCCCAAACGAATCAAGCGATCCATCTGAACCAAGTGAATGCGGGATCGTTCATGAAACACCTTCATCAGCAGGTAAAGTCCCATGGCAAACAGCGCCCCCAGCAGTGGAGCAACCACCCAGGTGCTCGCAATTTTTGTCAGCACGCTCATATCGATGGCTTCACCACTGTGCAGATTCCAGCCCACCAGTGCTCCCACAATGGCTTGAGAGGTGGATACAGGCAGTCCCCGGCGGGTCATCACCATCACCGTTGCCGCTGCAGTCAGCGATACCAAAAAAGCTTCTTCGATTCTGGTCACCGCTCCCAGGGCTCCAAGGGTTGCCGCCGGACCACTGCCGCTGACCACCGCTCCCAGGGCAATGAAGAGACTCATGAGTAGGGCGGCTGTTTTGAAACGAATCATCCGTGTAGCCACTGCTGTTCCAAAAATGTTCGCAGCATCATTGGCACCCAGCGACCAGCCCATAAACAACCCGGCTGAAAGGTAAATCAGTGTTTTTAGTCCTTCTTCCATCGGGCACCTCCCTGCATCTGTCATGCGCTTGATGCTCTTATTTTACATGATTCTTTGAAAAGCGCCAAACAAAACCGGTCTGTCGAAGAAATTTTCTCCCACAGACCGGTTGAAGGGGCTCTTTACTATTGATGCTTTTACTTATTCGGCCAAATTTTCGCATCCGGATCCAGAAGCCATTTGTGTTCATCCACAAAAATCCGCTCTGAAAAACGGGCTCCTTCAAGATGTCGAATCATCCAAAGATAGTACATGGCGTACCCGGGAACAGCCGTCTGGGGATGCACCAACCCACCAGGCAGCACTGATGTATCCATATGTTGCACCTTGAAAACATCATCACCAATTTCACAGTGACCATACCCTTTTTCCGGGTAAAAACGGTAATGATAGATTTCTGGCTGAGGATGATGGTGAGGCGGCCAGCTGGAATACTTGCCCGGATGATTGATCACTTCTCCCATCACCAGATTGGCATCAGGTGCATTTCGGTCATCAAAAATAGTGCGCACAGTACGGGTCGCTGTTTCATTAAGGGTTCCTGCTCCAAACTGTTCACTCAGGCATTCCTCAGGTGTATACAGTTTGGAAGGAAAAGTCTTTTCGTTATCTGTTTTTTGCTCGGCGATCTCCGTGCCGGAGGCCAGAGCCTTGATAATCACTTTTGTTTTTGCCGGCACATGCAGGCACCAGGGATTTTCTTCAAAGACTGAGTTTCTGGAAGCTTCCTGCGTCTTCCCATCCCATTCATAAACAATTTTTCCCTTCAATAACAAATAGGCTCGTTCCAGGTCTTCTTCATTGTTAATCTCCATGCCTTTGTCCAGGTAATAGATCCCAAAATCCATGAGCATCTCACTGGCTCTTCCATCCATGGCAGTGATTTCATTGTATCCTTTTTCAAATGGCTTTGGAGCAGAGATAATCAGTTCTTCCCTTAGCAATGAAATACCTCCTCATATTATAAGTATCTCTATCAACAATAATCATCACCACATCACATCGTCTTCACATCTGAGGCAGCTGCGCTGCCAGCGTCTGAATTTCCTGTCGATTGGCCGCATCAAAAAGAATGGTCACCGGCTTCTGCTCTTTCAGTTGGATGGTCAGTTTTTCCCAGCCATCATCATTTGATTCTTCCAACATTGTTGTGGCGATTTGATGAAGGGGAATGTAAGTCCAGATCCCACTATATTTTTGGGTGGCAGAAGTGTCTTTTTTTGTTTCCTGTATAAGAATTAACTCTTCACTTGTCAGCAGTGTCAAGTGGGGCGCTGTCTCATGGGTTTCCTCCGAGGCAGCCGCTCCCTTTGCCCGGGGCTGGTACACCATTGAACGTACTCGCTGACCCGCTAACAGGCTTTGTTTCCCATAATTGAGGAATTTCATGCTTTCTTGCATTAATTGGTCCAGCACACCTGCATCGGGTTCAGTTCCATCATTTTTCAGGCCCAGGGCTTTCAATCGGGCATTTTCAATCACAGGAAGAAACAATTCTTCCATCACAGTATCATAGTAGAGTGTCGTTTGGTGATACCCGGAAGCAGTGTGCCCAAAAACCCTTATCCAAGACTGAAGCAGCACTGTCCCGATCTGTATTGCCTGCAACTCAGCAAAATCGTAGATCAGCGTATGAATCCCGTTCCCCTCTTGCGTGTAGAATATCACCTGATCAATTGTCGCTGCCATAACAGTATCTGTCGACGGTTTGCCTGTACGACTGTTTTGGGGAGCATACACCATATGGGGCAATGTCGTGTTCCCTTCAAGCGAATTGATAATTGTCTCCCTGAAAACTTCCGGCACTTCATCTATTGAATTGACTTTGACTGCCCATGCTTTCATGGTTTTTAAAGATGACACGATACCTCCTCCTCTCAGGTTGGGCTGACAAGGCTTTATAAAGCTGAATTATAGGTTTCATACCCGTTGCTCTCAATGATACGCAGCTTATGTCTGCCTGCCCTATCGGAGATCCTTTGAATTATCAGTTGACAGCTTCCATGATCCCGGATCATTTGCATTGGTTCACCGCATCCTGTTTTGCCAGAAAAGCGCCGTTTCCGGCGCTTCAGGCTTCATTGAATTAGCGAATGATGACCATGTACTCCCGGATCATACTTATCAGTTCATCGTATCCACCAAGGAACTGCTTCAGCGTCGTGTTCACGGCGCCAAAAGAATCAAACTCTTCTTCAGACATACCTTCAGCCTCATAAGCTTTGACAAAGTCTGGAATTTTTGCTGCGAGGGTTTCAATGATTTGCGGATCCACCGGGATTTGCATGCGAGGTTCCACTTTCACATCTGACTCATTGAACTTTTTAATCCATTTGTGAGGAATGGTCATGGCCAGGTCACTGCCCATAAACTCCGTCCACTGGTAATCATTGCGATAAGCCGCCGCCAGTAATTGGGTGCGGTACCCTCTTTCGTTGTAAATACGATGGGCATTCTTCATAACAGCAACTCCAGCCCAATCCAGGTACTCCATATCTACTTCAATGCCATCCCGTTTCACCACTTCTTTCAACCAGTCATCAATTCGGCCCACCATAATGGTGCATACCGGATGCATTTGGCTGATGTCTTTGCCTTCTGCTTCCCGCCGTTTCAACCCACGTTCAACAGCTGCTCCGATGGCCAGTGCCTGGGGCACTGTAAAACTCACAGTGGCATTAATGCTCACACCTTGATAGGTAGCTTCTTCGACTGCTTTAACACCGGCTTTGGTCACCGGCATTTTAACCTGAATATTCGGTGCCAGGGTGCTGAAATGCATGGTCTGTTCCAGCAGCAGTTTCCAGTTTCGATAATACTTGGTGTTGGTTTGAATGGAAATGCGCCCTTTTTGCCCATTGGATGCTTCGAATATGGGCATTAGCATTTTGGCACCCGCCTGGGCCATTTCTTCATTTAGTTTCCAAGCGATGTCGTCTTCTGTGGCTTCCGGCATGGTGACCACCATTTCTTTGATACGCTCATCGTACCGTGCTTTGTCTTGCTTTAACACATTCCCCACGATCACCGGATTGGTAGTGGCTCCCACAGCACCATACTCGAGTGCATAAGATAACTCATCAATGGCGCAGGAATCATTCCAGAAATCATTGGACATGGTTTCAGCCATTTCGTGCAAAGGACTTTTATATTGTTTGGAATCCATTTCTTACCTCCTTGGGCAACGACAGTTAATAACGAACCAACAGGCTGTTTATATGATGATTTACAAACCAGTTTTTTCCTTAATAAAGCTGCGGGCCATTTTTGCGTACTCCAGAGGATTGGCCAACGCCGGGTCTTGCTCTGCTTCCACTACAAACCAGCCTTCATACCCGTGATCTGAAAGCACTTTGAACACAGGGTCAAAATCGATCATGCCATCACCCGGCACAGTGAATACGCCCTGGCGCACACCCTGGAGAAAACTCAGTTTTTCCTGTTTAACCGTTTCCATGACCTCCTGTCGCACGTCTTTCAGGTGTACATGGAAAATGCGGTTGATGTATTTTTTCAGGATCATCACATGATCTTCACCGGAGAAAACCAGGTGACCTGTGTCGTAGAGCAGGAACACCTTATTGGGATCTGTCTGCTCCATGAGTCGGTCGATTTCGGCAGTGGTCTGAACGCCCGTTCCCATATGATGATGATACACCACCTTCATATCTTTTTCGGCTGCCAGCTCTCCCAACCGGTTAAGGCCGGTGGTGAGACGGTGCCACTCTTCTTCTGAAAACACGGGTTTCTGATCAATGACCGGCACATCCATTAGTCCCTGAATGCTGTGTCCCTGTTCAGCAACACCAATACGTTTGGCTCCCAGCGCGTGGAGAAAATCACGCTGTTTGATGAAGGCTTCAACGGTTTCTTCCAGAGGTTTTGTGGTTAAAAAGCTGCTGAACCAGGCATTGCAGATTTGAAGTCCCCGTTCATCGAGAGCTGCCTTTAACACAGCTGGTTCCTTTGGATATTTATTGCCCACTTCGCTGCCAACGTAGCCGGCCAGCGCCATTTCGTCAATACAATTTTCAAAGGTATACTCGGCACCCAGCTCCGGCATATCATCGTTGGTCCAGGCAATGGGAGCAACCGCTAACTTTACATTTTTAAATGGATACATGTTTCATTCCTCCAGTGGAAAAGGTGGTTTAGTTTTAATAGGGACGTGCTTTCTTCACCTGTTCAGTCATTTCTTCATGGGCTTTGACAACATCAGGATTTTGCGACACTTCCGGAACCCCCACACGCCACCAGGAATCATAGCCACCGGTCATGCTTCCAGGAAGCACTTTGATATCAATCAGCGTGGACACGGTTTGCTTTTTAGCATCCTCTACGGCTTCCCGCAGTTCTTCAATGGTACTCACCCGGTAGGTTTTCATGCCATAGCCGGCTCCGATGGCTGCAAAATCCACGGGAACGTAGTTTCCATCCAGTCTGCCGGAATTTTCTCCCCGGTAGCGGAACTCATTGGCAAAATCATGGATTCCCTTGGAACGCTGCAGGTTCAGGATGCATTGATAACCTGAATTGTCAAAGAGAAGCACGTTGATCTTAATCTTTTCCTGCAGGGCAGTGAGAATTTCCGAATGCAACATGACAAAACTGCCGTCACCCACCATGGCATAGACTTCCCGCTCTGGTGCCGCCATTTTCACGCCCAGTGTTCCTGATACTTCATACCCCATGCAGGAGAACCCATATTCCATGTGATAGCCATCGGCTTTCTTTGTCTTCCAGAGTCGTTGGAGGCACCCTGGCAGACTGCCGGAGGCACCCACCACAATGGCGCTGTCATCCAGCAGATGATCATTCAGTTCGCCCAGCACCCGTGTCTGGGAGAGCCCTTCTGCCCAGTCAGTTTCATAAAGGCGGGCCACTTCCTGACGCCAGGCGGCCTGCTCTGTGTCTATCCGGTCACCATGAGAGGCCTGATAGCCTGTTTTTTCCAGAGCCTGGCGCAGGGCATTTAACCCTTCCCTGGCATCTGCCACCAGTGGCAGTCCGTCCATTTTCCAGGCATCAAAGTCCAGCACATTTAATCCGATGATGGGTATGCTTCCCTCACCGAAAGCTGTTTTGGATCCAGTGGTAAAATCACCCAACCGGGTTCCTACAGCAATGACCAGATCAGCTTCCCGGGCAATGCGGTTAGCTGCCTGATTACCGGTCACTCCCATACCACCCAGGTTCAGCGGATGATCCCAGGGTAGTGTTCCTTTACCCGCCTGGGTTTCGCCAAAGGGAATCTGAAAAGCTTCAGCAAAGGCGGCAAAGGCTTCACCGGCTTCAGAATAACGAACACCGCCACCACAAATCAACAGTGGCTTTCGGCTTTTTTGAATAAGTTCCGCCGCTCTTGTGACGGCAGCTGTTTCTGGTGTCAACCGATCCATGTAATGAATCCGCTTTCTGAAGAAATCAACGGGATAGTCGTACGCTTCTGCCTGCACATCCTGAGGCAGGCAAAGGGTCACTGCACCGGTGTTTGCCGGATTGGTAAGCACCCGCATGGCATTGAGAGCCGCTGTCATGATCTGCTCCGGTCGGGTAATACGATCCCAGTAACGGCTGACTGGCTTGAATGCATCGTTGGCGCTGATGGTCAGGTCAGTGGGATTTTCCACCTGCTGCAGCACCGGGTCTGGCTGCCGTGAAGCAAAAATGTCTCCTGGCAGCAGCAACACCGGAATCCGGTTCACTGTTGCCGTTGCTGCAGCAGTGACCATGTTCATGGCACCCGGGCCGATGGAGGTGGTCACTGCAAAGATTTCCTGACGTTTTTTCTGCTTTGCATAAGCAACAGCGGCATGAGCCATGCCCTGCTCATTGTTTCCCTGAAAAAAAGTCAGTTCCTCACTGCTTTCCAATGCTTCTCCCAACCCCACGACATTCCCGTGGCCAAAAATACCGAAAGCGCCTTTCACAAACCGATGGGTTTCCCCATCCACTGAAATATACTGATTCTCAAGGAATTTCACCAGTGCCTGAGCCATGGTGAGTCTGATGGTTTTCATAAGGTCTACCTCCCTGCTATAATCCAAACTGCTGCCGGATTTCATCCAGCTTCACCGGCCGGTTTTCCTTGACAGAAAGTGCGGCTGCCAACCCAATCAGTACCGGTTCCAAACCATCCTGCCCGGTAACTGGAGTTGGTGTGTCTTTTTCGATGGCTTCAAAGAAGTCTCTCAGTTCCCGGATGAAAGACTGCTGGTAACGCTCCAGGAAGAAATACTGAGGTTTCTCACCCACAACAGCCTCGCCGTTGCTAAGAACCGCATTGCTCTCAGGCACATTGGCAACTGCCACCTGTCCTTTGGAACCAAACGCTTCAATACGCTGGTCGTAACCATAGGCAGCACGACGGCTGTTATCGATAGTTCCAATGGCCCCGTTGGCAAATTTCAACTGAATCACTGCCGTATCAATATCGCCCGCTTCACCAATGGCCGGATCAACTAATACCGCGCCTGACGCGTAGACCTCTTCCACTTCACTGCCGGAAAGGAACCGTGCCATGTCGAAATCATGAATGGTCATATCCAGGAACATACCTCCTGAAACCTTGACGTATTCCACCGGTGGCGCTTCCGGATCGCGGGATGTGATGCGCAGCAAATGCAGATCTCCAATCTTGCCATCCTTCACCATTTCCTGCGCTTTTGCAAAGTGAGGATCAAAACGACGGTTAAACCCAACCTGTAGTTTTACCCCAGCTTTGTTTGCCGCTTCCAAGGCTTCCACAATTCTGGGAACGGAGGATGCAATGGGTTTCTCACAGAAAATATGTTTTCCAGCCTTTGCCGCTTCAATAATGATTTCTGCATGTGTATCCGTGGATGAACAAATGAGTATGGCATCAATTTCCGGGTCATTCACCAGTTCCCGGTAATCTTCAGTCACGCGTTCAATTCCTTTTTGCCTGGTCCATTCCAGCGCTGCCTCCATGGGGACAGAAGCCACACCTGCCAGTTTAACGCCTGGAAACTGAGCTAAAATATTATCGCCATGTAATTTGCCAATTCTACCTGCTCCAATAAGTGCCACTCGGATTTCTTTTTTGTTCATTACTTATCACCTGTCTTTCATAGAATATAAAACATAGCTTTTCTGTAGATTTTTTTATGGCATTTCAATAATCGCTTCATTTGCCTTTCGCACCTGCAGTCTTCACAACGCCAGATTTGAGTTGCGGTTATTTCTTTCTGGCATTTTTACGCATATCAATGATAACCGCCACAACGATGATCATCCCTTCAATAATCTGCTGCCAGTAGGCATGAACACCCAGCAGTGTCAGTCCATTTCTCAGTACACTCAGCACCAGCGCCCCCACAACAGCGCCCCATACGGTTCCTATTCCTCCAGCATGACTGGTGCCCCCAATGGTGGTGGCTGCGATGGCTGTCAGTTCGTACCCGGTGGCCGCACCTGGATGCACACTGCCCACACGGCCTGCGAAAACGATGGCTGCAACCCCTGCCAGCATACCGCAATAAGCATAAATTAAGATCAGGTTCTTCTTTACATTAACGCCGGATACTTCTGCTGCTTTTATGTTCCCGCCAATGGCGTACACATTTTTGCCAAACTGGGTATTGTTCAGCAATATCCATGTGATGACAATCATGATGCCATAAATGATGACAGGAATGGGCACCACACCAAGCCTTCCCCCCAGTCGTGTAAAGGCAGGGGTCAGTGAACTGATGGGGCTGCCCCCAGTGTAAATCAGGGCAAAGCCACGGGCAATGGTCATCATCCCAAGGGTCGCAATAAACGGAGGGATGCCTGTATAAGACAGTAATCCGCCATTGATGGCTCCAATAAGTGCTCCCAACAGAACTGCCGCCAGAATAGGAACGATGAGAGGCATTTCTCCCAGTCCGGGAAAGAATTTGCTGGTGGCTGATGCCGACTGGCCCAGACTGGCAGCTACGACACCAGTAAGTGCCAAAACAGATCCAACAGAAAGGTCGATTCCTTTTGAGGTGATGACCAGCGTCATACCCAAAGCCATAATTCCGAAAATAGCACTTTGGGTCAGAACGTTGAAAATATTATTAGGCGTTAAAAAATTGGGTCTTAAGATAGAAATTCCGATAATCATAAGAATCAGGACAAAAACAATCCCATATTTTTTGAGAATTTCAATGGCAGCCTGTTTTGCTTTGCCATTTGTTTCATTCTGATTCATTGTCTGTTCTGCCGTTTCTTTTGACATTTTCCTTCCCCCTATGAGCACTTAGGCCAGTTTTTCTTTCACCTCTCCAGTGGCATACCGCATGATTTCTTCCTGGGTCAGGTCTTTACGGTTTTCAATAATACCTGTTACCCGGCCTTCATGCATCACCATAATCCGATCACTCATTCCCATGACTTCCGGGAGTTCTGAAGAGATCATCACGATGGTTTTTCCCTGACCTGCCAGACTGGTGATCAGCTTGTGTATTTCTGCTTTCGCCCCCACATCAATTCCCCGGGTAGGCTCATCCAAAAAAAGAATGTCCGGCTCAGTTAGGAGCCACCTGGCCACCAGTACTTTTTGTTGGTTTCCACCGCTGAGATTTTCAATTTTTTGATAAATACCCGGTGTTTTGACCGACAACGTTTCAATGAATCGATGGGCATCCGTTTTCATTTTTTTATGATCTACCAGCTTGTTTTTCTTCACATAACTTTTCATGTTGGAAATTGTCATGTTTTGAAGTATATTCAGCATGGGAAAAATCCCGTTCATTCGTCGGTCTTCCGTCAGGAGGGCCATTTTATTATTGATGGCATCTTCAGCTGAATGAATGCTGACTCGCTCACCATCAATATAGATCTCACCTTCAGCCGAACGAATACCGAACACAGCCTCAATCACTTCTGTTCTGCCGGCACCCACCAATCCGGCCACGCCCAGAATCTCCCCTTTGCGCACCTGAAACGACACATTCTTAAAGTGTTTTCCGTTGGAGAGATTTTTGACTTCCAGCTTCACATCTCCAATTTCACAGGCGACTTTGGGGAACATTTCGGTGATGTCCCGTCCCACCATCAGTTTGATCATTCGCTCCACTGTCAGGTCAGCCGTCTTCTCTGTTGCAATATACTGGCCGTCCCGAAGCACTGTCACTTTATCGGTAATGGCAAAGATTTCATCCAGTTTATGTGAAATGTAGATGATGCTTTTTCCATTTTCTTTCAGTTTTCGCATGATGCTGAACAGTTGATCCACTTCTTTGTTGGTAAGCGCCGATGTGGGCTCATCCATAATGATCAGCTTTGCATTGTATGAAATTGCCTTGGCAATCTCAATCATTTGCATTTTTGCCACTGTCAAATGGCGCATTTCTGTTCTCGGATCTTCCTTAAGATCGATCATTTCCAGCACTTCTTTGCTCATCTCATACATCTTCTTGTGATCCACCAGACCCAGCCGGTTTTTGGGTTCACGCCCCAGCCATATGTTCTCCATAATGGGCCGGTGCTCCACCGGATTCAACTCCTGATGAATCATGGAGATTCCCATGTTCAAAGCATCGGCCGTCGAATAGTTTTCTATCAGTTTTCCATCAAAATAAATTTCACCTGAAGTCGGTGGATGAATACCAATCAGACACTTCATCAGCGTCGATTTTCCTGCCCCGTTTTCGCCCATGAGAGCATGAATTTCACCAGGCCCCACGGTTAACTCGGCACTTTTCAGTGCCTGGACACCAGGAAAGTTTTTGATGATGTTTTTCATTTCCAGTACATGCGGTTGTTCCGTCATTTCGCACCACCCCAACTTAATCTTTCATCTGATGTTGAGATGGGGAAAGGGTTTTCCTCCCTTTCCCCATTCAGAATCAATCATTTATTTTTGGTGATTAAAACTCGTCAACGTTGTCAATAGTTACCGGAACAAAGTCGATCCAGGTTAACTGAGACGGTGAGTTGCCCTGAGCTGCCTGGTGAGCAATCTCGGTTCCCATGTTTCCCTGACCAAAGAGATCTTGGAGAACCGTAGCTGCCAGACTGCCTCCCTTGACAGCTTCTTTGGCATCGGGAGTTGCATCAACACCCATGACAAGCACATCGTCACGACCCGCTGCCTGAAGTGCCTGAACGGCACCCAGTGCCATTTCATCGTTATTGGCCAAAATGGCGTTCAGATCGTCCCCATAAGCTGTCAGCCAGTTTTCTGTCAAAGACATTCCCTGGTCACGCTGCCAGTTGCCGGTCTCTTTTGCCAGAATATTGATGCCGGGATACTGGGAAAGAATTTCTTCGTTTCCTTCAGTTCGCTTGATGGCACCTTCATTACTCAGGATTCCCATGAGAATTCCCACGTTTCCTTCTTCGCCCATCATTTCTACCAAAGCTTCGCCTTGCATACGTCCAGCAACAATTTCCTGTGAACCTACATAGTAGACACCTTCAGGCGGCTGATCTTCACCAAAGGGGTTGCGGTTGACATACACCAATGGGATACCGGCTTCCTGTGCAGCATCGGTAATGGGACCCATGGCGCTGGTATCAACAGGAACAACCACCAGTGCGTCAACACCTTGCTCTATCATGGTTTTTACCTGGTCCTGCTGTCGCACAACATCTTCCTGAGCGTCCTGAACCTGAATGGTCAGGCCATTGGCTTCAGCATAAGTTCGTGCTCCATCTGCCACAAAAGTCTGACCGGTGTCGTTCAGGTTACTGCTGGCATATCCGATGGTCATGGCGCCTTCTTCAGCAGCAGGTGCCTCAGTACCGCCACCTCCTCCGCCGCCGCATGCTGCCAGCAGCCCTACAGCAAGTACCAACACCAATAACAAGCTTAACTTCTTTTTCATTCTTTCTTCCCCCTTCTTTCTTGGTTTTTATTGTGGATCTCTGACACATTTATATTAACAGCTATGCCGTTAATATCGCTAACAGATATATCTTGTACTTCCAGCGGACCCGGTCTAATTCTATTCACACGGCGACACTGCCAGTGCTTACGCGTTGCGTACGTCAATCCAAACCAATTCCTGATCCCGGAAAGACCGGGTCGCCGCCTCAGCAATAATCGTCGCCCGGGTGCCGTCATAAACACTCACGTCCGGCTTTTCTCCCGTTAAGATGCATTGAGCAAAGGTTTGCAGTTCGTTGAGATAGGCTTGTTCAAATCTTTCCAGAAAGTTCTGGGCACACTCCTGTCGAACACCGTGCTGGTCAAGAATTTCCACCTGGTTGGCTCTGGGTGTTCCGCCGATTCGAAGGGTTCCATGCGTTCCGATAATTTCCGTTTCAATATGATATCCATGCGGTGCCGTTCTTCCAGCGACAAAGAAAGCCATGGCATCGTTTTCAAACTGCATTAAAGCAGATACATTATCGCCGTCATTAAAGGAAGCAAACTCGGGGTGGAGGTAGCAGCCGCCGACAGCATACACGCTTCGCGCTTCAGCTTGAAGAAACCACCTGGCCAGATCAATATCATGAACCGCCATATCCAGAAACTGGCCTCCACTGGTGGGACCAAACCGTATGGCACCTTCAATGGCTGATTCAGGGTCAATGCTATACCCTCTGAATAAAATGGGTTTTCCAATGGCACCTTCTTCCAGCTTCTTTTTCGCATACTGATAGGAAGGGTCAAAGCGCCGCATGAATCCAAGCATGAAAATCTGATCTGGATATGCCTCAACTGCTCGTTCGGCCTGCCGGCACTCATCAAGGCTGATCCCCAGCGGTTTTTCGCAAAAGACATGAAGTCCGGCAGCCAGCGCTTTTTCTATTTGACGGCAGTGATACCCGGAAGGAGACGCAATCAGCACTGCTTGAAGATCGCTTTTCTCAATCATTTCATCAAAATCCACATATCCTTCCGGAATTTGCCAGGTTTTTTGAAAGTCTTCGACTTCTTCAGGAATGACACTACAAACCGCCTGCAGTTCCAGGTGGGGTATGCGGAATGCCGCATTTTCAGCATGCTGTCGGCCCAAGCGGCCCAGTCCGACAATACCTGTCCGGATTTTTTTCAATGATCTTCCTCCGTTCTCTGAATACCCGTTTTCATTATAAACAATCAAGATTATCGTAAACGTTTGCATTGATTTCTAAGAAAATAGTATTGTATTTTGAGAAAATTGTCAATAGGCTTACTAAGATATTGCGCACGTTAAATTATTAACAAATTTTAAGGCTAGTTTTTCCAACTATTGCAGCATTTAAAAAAATATTCTTTTCAAATCCATCGAGGAAAACGTTCTTTTTAACTGTATATTCTTTTGAAAATCGCTTGAAATCAATGCAAACGTTTGATATTCTATTCACAAGGATTTTTACTGTTGATTGAACTTTTTGAAAGAATCGTGTATCGTATAGATAAAGCATGTCCCCGATGACAGGAGTGGTTCATGATGGCTGTTACCATAAAAGATATCGCCCGGAGGGTTGATTGTTCATATGCAACCGTTTCCAGAGCACTTAATAACAAGCCAGGGATCAATCAGCAAACCCGGGAGCGCATCATGGCCGTTGCGCAGGAAATGGGGTATCAGCCCAATGCCATTGCCCGGGGTCTGGTAACCCAGCGGACACACACCATCGGGCTGGTCATTCCTGATATTGTTAACCCTTTTTTCCCTGAAATTGCCCGGGGTGTGGAGGATGTTGCCAGCGAACATGGCTACACCGTTTTTCTATGTAATACCAACTGGAATATGGAGAAAGAGACGGTTTATCTCAAAGCCCTTCAGGAAAAACGGGTGGACGGCATTATCATTAAACCTGCCTCTGATTTTGACGGTCCTACCACTGGTGACCACAGCTATTTGGAAGATATCCAACTGCCGGTGGTGATTTTCAGCGGACAATCCAGCACTGGGCGCCATAGTTATATTGAGATCGATAACCTGCGGGGCGGTTTTATTGCCACCAAGCATCTCATCGAGGCTGGCTACCGACGGATCGCCTTTATCGGCGGAAGAAAAAGTTCGCATTCCAACTCCGAACGACTCAAAGGTTATCAAATGGCTTTGGAGAGTTATGATATGCCGCTTACCGATGAACTAATTGTTAACCATGATTTCTACAGCGAAAGCGGCTTTGCCCTGATGGAGGAACTATTGAAACTGCCCAACCCGCCCGACGCTGTTTTTACCGGTAATGATATTATTGCTCTCGGAGTGCTGGAGTGTCTTCAGCTCCATCGCATCCGCGTTCCTGAAGACTTCGGCGTGGTGGGCTTTGACAACATCATTTTTTCCGGTTATCCCCAGATTCAGTTGACCACCATTGCTCAGCCCAAGTATCTCATGGGAAAATATGCGGCAGAGGTGCTGCTCAATGAAATTAATGGCAGTGCCACCCGGGGCGTTCGCAAGACCATTCTTGAGCCTGAGCTGGTGATTCGCAAAACCACCCGCAAACTGAAGTTTCCCTTTAACGCTGTCAAAGTTGTCAATCATAGTTAAAAGCACCGCCGGTTGGCGGTGCTTTTCATTTTATTTGTTTTTAGTCTGCTTTTTTCAGTTCCCGCAACAACCAGCACAACGCCATATTGGCGGCAAAAAAACGAATCCGGTTGCGGTCGCCTCCAAAAGAAATGCGGCGCGTAAGTGTTTCTCCCGCCAGATGCAGGCCCATCCAGATAAGTCCCGCCGGTTCTGCAGGATCCTTAGAAGGCCCTGCCCAGCCGGTGACCGCTAGACCGATCGCTGCACCACTGATTTCAGCCACCCGCCGGGCCATTGCTGCTGCCATTTCACTGCTGACAGCACCAAAAGCCTCCAGTTTGTCGGGTTCAATCCCCAACTGTCTGATTTTCGCCTGATTTGTGTAAGGTACCAACCCTTCCAGCAAACAGGCGGACATTCCCGGCACATTCACCAATCTTCCTGTGAGCAGTCCTCCCGTCAGGGATTCCGCCACGGCCATGGTTAAATTCCGCTGCCGCAGCAGCAAGTAGATGCTTTCTTCCAGAGAAGTATTCCCCTGGCCATAGACCAGCTCACCCAAGGCTTCCCTGCATTCTTCCACCGCTGGTATCAACAATATTTCCGCCGCTTCTTCCGTGTCGGCTCTGGCAGTGATCCGCACATGCACTTCCCCTTCTTTTGCATAGGTGGCAACGGTGGGATTGGACTGCCCGGTGATCAGGTGCCTCAACGCCTCTTCCACATTGCTCTCGCCGGTGCCGCACACCCGCAGTAACCGGGACTGAAACGTCTGGCTTAAGTGGGGTTTCAGCCTGGGAATGACCTGTTCCTCAAACATGGGAATCATTTCCCTGGGTGGCCCGGGCATCATAGCCATATAGCGCCCCTGATCTTCAATCCAGCAGCCTGGTGCCGTTCCCGCCGGATTGGGCAGAATGACAGCACCTTCAGGGAATGCGGCCTGTTTCCTGGCATTCTCAATGGGTGCAGTTCCCCTTTTTTCATAATAGCGGCGGATGGGTTCCCATATTTCAGGGTGATCCACCATGGTGCGGCCAAAATAACTGGCAGCCGTTTCCTTGGTCAGGTCATCCTCCGTGGGTCCCAGACCGCCAGAAATCACCACCAGATCTGCCCGGCCATAGGCATGGGCATAGGCTTCCAGAATCCGTTCCGGATTATCCCCCACCACTGTCTGAAAGTAAACGTACACTCCCAACTCCGCCAGGCGTCTGGATAAATACTGGGCATTCGTGTTGACAATATCTCCCAGTAACAGCTCCGTTCCGATGGATAGAATTTCTGCTCGCATGGTCTTTCTCCTTTATGGCTTGTTTTAGTTCATTTCTCACGCCATCATTATCTGATCATATCAAAACTTCATCCGCTGTCAAGTGGAGGATCAGCTCTTGCACCAAACCATCCAGATCATCTTCTTCCCACTGACGAAGCATTGCTTCAAGCCCCTTCACCTCTCTTTGAAGGCATTGTCGCAATGCTTCTCCCTGCTGCTGCCGTTGATGCAGAAGAAGCTCCATCTCTCCATTAAAATCCACATTTTCCCCGCCTTTATCGAGCACCTGTATCTTTTCCTGAATGGCAACCAATGGGCGATACAGATCAATGGCTCCCATCACCCGACCCGTTCCCCAATACTGGTTATGTTGCCGGTCTTCCCCCATCACCTGATGAGTGAAGTGAGTCACCACCTCCCGGGAAAAATGGGCGCTGATCCACTCATCTTCAATTTGAATAAGAAACTCCAGTGCTTTATCTGGTTCCTGGAGCTTCAGATGCTCTAAGGCCGCCTCCAGCATGAGAATGTTCTGTTGGAAATGTTCATGTCCGAAAATGGGAACATCAGACCAGTCCAGACGGAGAAAAAGATCCTGAAAACGTCGAAACCATTCCAGCAGGAACTGGTTTATTCTGCGACACTGTTCACGGCAATCTGATCTCTCCTTGTGTGTATCACTTTCATGGATGGACAGCCGACGGTTTATCTTATCGAGCTTCAATATAAGGTTTTTACTTTTTCTTTCCATCTCTTCAATGGCTTTTCTAATGCTGAGCACTTCTCCCTGAAACCATTCACCAGTTTCGATGCGAAGACTCTCCTTCAACCGCACTGCCTGATGGGAAAAATCCAGCATTATCAGGGGGGCATCAGTCAGATACAGCGCCAACAGCCCATAGAGCTGTAAATGGTGACGGAACATTGCTTCATCATAGGTATCCGGGTTATCAAACTGGCTGTGGTAAGTGGTAATGAAAAAATCATTCACCTCTCCCTGTTTATTGGTGAGAAAGGCATTCACCATCCCCGGAATCCCCGCTGCCGTATAAGACCAGTCATCCGACCAGGAAAACTGCCGATATCCCGTTTCATAGGGATCACCCCGGAATGTCTTCAGTTCATCCGGTAAAATGTGCCGAAAGCTTTCCAGCATGGTGAAAAGCTCTGGTGCTGCTGCTGTGTAATGACTATTGGGAAAGTGACAGGCAGGCAACTCAAAGTTCAGATAGGCGAGGGTTTTTCCCGTCCATTCCCGGCGCACCCGGTTAACCTGATTCCAGGCACCCACCGACCAGTCATAGCGAGTATCCAGTGCACCGGATTCTTCAGCTCCATGAAGAATAAACACCAGATCCCGGTCAGGGACAATGCCGGCATCTACGATCCCTTTGGCAATGGCCAGAGTGAGTCCTACTGCGGCATTGTTATCCTGAAAACCCCAGAAATGGCAGTCATAGTGGTCGCCCACCAACACTTGTTCATGGCGGTTTTTACCGGGAATCACCCCTGTCAGATTGTAGCTGACACCGGACGGATCTATATGGTTATCCACCTGAAGCGTGATATTGATACCACCGGCGGCATGTCTTTTTTTCAACCAACACGCGTCTTTTCGGCTGATGCTTACGCAAGGGATGGTAACAGGACCAACAAAATCCTGGCAGTTTAAGGCTTGCTCATCTCCCATTGAAAAACCACCACTGCAACTGCACACCAAAGCCACCGCTCCCCGATGGGCGGCTTCCAGCGCCGGATAAGTGATCCACCAATCGTTGCGCATGTCGATATCTATCAACACGATTTTTCCCGTCACATCCAAACCTTCATAGTCTTGACGTGTTCCCCGGCCAACGGGCACAAGGGGTGCTGTCACTCCTTCAGGCTCAGTGCCCCCCGAAGGGTAGGCGTAGGGCCGGATGGTCTGCCCTTCCGCATACAGACTGGCGTTTCTGAACTCCCATTTCACAACGGGAAACGCCTCTTTCTTCACTTCTTTTAATCCAATGGCTTTCATTTCCTGAAACAGCATTTCGGCTGCTTCATGTTCTGCCTGACTACCGGCATTCCGCCCACCTAACGGACTGTTCACCAGTGGATGAAGTTTCATGGCAACGCTGTGGGCGTATGTCACTGAGGCTTTGCTCAAATAATGCTGCCAGTGACGTGGCAGATGAATGTTGTCACGACTCATGGTTGTCCCTCCCCGATGGATTGTGGGTCACTGCCTTGCGATTGATCTGTTTAAGATCCTTTTGCTTCCTTGTAATGAAGATGTTCGACAGCAATTTCATAGACATGGGTGACCGTCATCATTTTTTCGTCATATGGGAAGGCTTCTCCCGGTGCATGATGCGCCATCAATCGGTCCAGCCCCGCCTTCTTTTCCGCCGGATCTGTAAGGAGCCGAGCAATACCTGTTCCCACGAGGCTTCGGTATTTCATGCTCCAGTGACATGCTTCAGGATGCCTCACAACAGTCACATCTGCGTCCATTTCAAAGGCTACCCGGGGGTTTCGACTTAAAATATCCACTTTTGTGCCTTTTGCTCCTGAATGAAAATAAAGCTTACCTTCTCCCACTCCAAAATTCACCGGCACCACATAGGGCTGTTCACCGTCACACAATGCCAGTCGTACCACCGTTGCATCCTGCATCAGCTTTTCCACAGCTTCCCGTTTTGTCTCCCAGTGGTTCATGTTGACAGCCTCCTTTTCATTATTGTCATTGATACTGCATGTTAGCAGTTCTGAAAAGGGCTTAACCACCCGATGACGGTTAAGCCCTTTTATTTTGGTTTCATGGAGTTGCTGGTTCATTTGCAATCATGTCAAACGTTTTAGTGCTTTCTGATTCTCTAGCACTTTATACATTCTGAGTTCTGATGAAGCAGTCAGGATTTTTGCCAGAAAAATACCCGGCTGTCCATGGGTTCTCCCTTGGCATTAACGAAGGGTTTCGGCGGGTCAGAATGCTGGGTTTTCAGCGAAACCACAATCATCGCCACCAGTCCTGCAATGGCTCCCGGAATCAATGCCATGTACAGGGCATCCCAGATGGCCCAATCCATATAGACCTGTCCTTCCACCATCACACCCATATTGGCTTCCTGGGTGAAGGGAAAGAACAGAAAGAAAGAAATCGCTGTGGTTATGGCACCTGTGTAGAAAGAAGCCAGCGCACCTCTTGCATTTCCCTTTTTCCAGAAAAAGCCGCAAATATAAGGAACAATGATGGTAACCAACGAAATGGATCCAGTGAAAACAATGAGTTTGTACACCGTGCTGAACATCAGCGCAATCCCCATGGCCACAACCGCCACCACCGGAATGGCAATGCGCATCACACGCAATTTTTGCTTTTGTGTAGCTTCTGGCACGTATTTGGGATAGATGTTATTTCCAATCATGGTGGAAACAATCAGACAGTTATCACCCACCGTACTGATGATCGCCGCTGTCAGTGCAACAATGAACAGCACACCTGCCCAGCTGGGCAAAAAGTTTTCTGCCACCCATGGAAGCACATATTCTGTCTGTTCCAAAGGCAGCTCCAGTCCATAGGTGAACATGGCAATACCTATCAGTACCGGGATCAACCCCAGCACCAGGTATAGCACACCACTGATCATAAAACCCCGCACTGCTGTTTTTTCGTCTTTTGCAGCCAGCACACGCTGCAGCAGTACCTGGCTGTTTAAGTCTCCAATACCCAGTGATGCCCAAGCCGACAGGTAGTACACAATCCCCAGAATGCCGGTGTACCAAATGAATCCGCCGTCATCAGGAGCAACAGGAATCATGGCAAAGGGTGGCAACTCACCCCAGTTTGCGGCATTGGCGATGAACTCACTCCACCCGCCCACTTGGGTAATAACCACCGGAAACATGACGAAAAGCCCTGCAATAATGAGGGTAAATCCAATGGCATCCACCCGTGACAAAGCCCACAATCCACCAAAGTAGGTCACCAGAACGACAACAATGGTGGCAATCATGGTGGCGGGAAGCATTCCCACGCCCGTGGTCAGATTGACAATAATTCCCAGTGCCACCAACTGCCCACCCAGCCAACTGGTGGCCGACAGCACCTGAATCAGCAGGTAATGATCTCCCATGCGTTCACTGTATCGGGTGCGCATGAAGTCCACTACGGTGCTGAACCGGGACTGGCGCAGTCGCCGGGCAAAGAAAACAGCCACCAGCACCATCATCAGTGCAGGTGCGAAGGGGTCCCAAATGACACCCTGAAATCCCCACTTATATGATTCTGCAGCTGCTCCCATAATGGCACCGGCACAAATCCAGGTGGCCACGATGGAAGGTACCATAAAGGGCAGTGTCAAATTACGACCTGCCAGGGCTAAATCATCCGACTCTTCAATACGACCAGAATAACGGAATCCAAGATAAAGAATGGCAATGACATAAACACCCAGAATACCTAAAATCCATTTTGAAGATTCGAAAACTGTAATCACCGATTGCTCCATCATAACGCCTCCTGTCATGGTATCAGGTTAGGTTATGCAGCATACCAATCGCGTGGCTCCAGTATTTCGAAGGCTTTCAGTCGTTACAGGGGTCTCCCCGGCCTCTGCAGCAGGCTGCAGTGTCTTGCGAAATGGCTGTATCGTCCCGTGTGGTTATTGCTGTAGTGAACCTTGTTGCCCATTCATCTACATCGATTCAACTTTTCTATATACGCATCCCTCCCCCTGTTGTTGTCTCCATATGTGGTATGTTGCTGTCAAGCCGCACACACGGATCCCTTCAGTTCCTCTTTATTGTACACCCAACAAGACTTTGGCGCAATATTAAGAAAATACAGGCAGCCCTATGGCCACCTGCACTTTCCTGAAATGTATTGTCAAAACACCCACTCAGCCCTCTGTTGAAATAGCTGCTCCTATCTAATTACTCAAGTTCTGGTACATGTGCCAGTTCCGGTGCTTCCGTGTCAATTCCCAAAAGGGCGACAATTTCACCGGCAGTATTATAGATAGGGGCAAAGGCAGATTTCATCACTTCGTCATCTATCCAAATATGTTGAGCTGCTGCCGGAGTACCGCTGAAGGCCAGCAGAAACTGGGGCTCCATGTCATATTCATCACCCATCTCCTCTGGAGAATCCGAATCTGAAATCAACAGCGTAGGATCTTCATCGGTCCCGGATTTAATAAGGGTATAGACATAAGTGACTCCATTAGCCTTCTTGATTTCTTTCAAAATGGTCCGGAAAGCTTCATTTTCAGGGGTATCCCATTCATCTGAAGCGACAATGACTTCGTGCAGGTCACCCATTTCTCCCTTAAGCATTAAGGCACCGGTGGCCGCAATGGCTTTCACCTTTGTGCCGATGAGGGCATTGGCATCATGGTTCATGGGATTGTACACGGTATCGATTCCCAAAATCGCCACGACCTGTCCGTCAGAATTGTAGATGGGTGCGAAGGCTGACTTCATCACGATACCCTCATCATCCCAGAAATGGACAGCATAGGCTGGCTCACCTGCGAAAGCCTTCAGAAACTGGGATTCCATGTCATATGCGTCACCGTACTCGTCAGGAGAATCTGAATCTGATATCAACAGCGCCGGATCTTCATCAGTACCTGATTTAATAAGGGTGTAGACGTAAGTGACCCCATTGGCCTCCTTGATTTCCTTCAAAATTGCCCTAAAAGCTTCATTTTCAGGGGTATCCCATTCGCCAGAAGCAACGATGGCTTCATGAAGATCACCCATTTCTCCATTTAACATCAAGGAGCCGGTAGCAGCGATGGCTTTGACATATTCAGAAAAAAGACGGTTGGTGCGGGTGATGATTTCAACGCTTTTAGCGGAAGCATTCCAGACGACTTCGTGTCCAAAGGCTCGGGCCACCGATGCCAGCGGCGCCCAGAGCCTATCCGCTTCCATGGTTAAAGGCTGGTCCAGCATTATGGATTCGCCGTCCAGCAATGCTTTTGATTCGCCAACTGTCAACACCATGGTTTTTTCTGCAAAGGTCAGTACCAGCTCATCCTCCTGCCACTGGGCGCCGACTCCCATGAGCTCCTCCAAATCATCCACAGAAATCATGGCACGGCCATCCTGCAGAACAAGGCTTGTCGCCGCCTCTTCAGTGTCCAACATCAAACCAACCGGTTCCTGGGCATAGGCCCCGGTACCGCTCAACACCATGACCAACGCAAGGACCATCACTAACCACTTTGCCATCTTTTTTTTCATGCTACCCCTCCTTTAATGAATTGAGCTGCCTTCGAAACAACACACCAAACACTTCGTAGATTACTTTAAGCGCTGCCCAGCTGGTGATATTGGAGTGGTCCAACGGAGGCGACACCTCCACCAGATCCACCACCTGAATGGGCAGGCGGGTCATCAGCGCCCGTACCATTTCCATCAGCTCCCTGGATGACAGCCCGCCTGCTTCCGGAGTTCCCGTACCCGGTGCATAAGCAGGATCCAGCACATCAATGTCCAGTGTCAGGTAAATCCGCCGGTAACCCTGGTAACGTTCCACCAGTTGTTCCACCACAGAGGCCGTCCCCTGAAGGTAGACATCACGAGCCTTATACAGGGTGATTTCCGGGTGCTCGTCAAAAAAATCCAGTTCTTCTTCCATGAAAGAGCGCAATCCAACAAAGCTTAACCCTTCAGGATCCACATTGTTCAGTTCCACCGCACGGCGCTGAGTACAGGCGTGGGACCAGCCGTGACCGTCATACTCAGAAATGATGTCCGGGTGGGAATCAAAATGAATGATCCCTATCTTTTCATCAGGATAAGCACTGGCAAAGGCAGTGATCAGTGGAATGGTGACAGAATGGTCTCCTCCCAGAAACACACAGGGTTTTCCTGTGGCGATCAGTTCACCAGCTTTCTTTTCCACTGCTTTGTAATATCGTTGCCAATCCAGCATCACCGCCACATCACCGACGTCACACACCTTCAGCTCACCAAAACAGTCACCTTCTTCTGTTACCGGCGGCAAAATCCTGGAAAGTTCCCGCATACGGTCAGGCGCCTCTGCTGCTCCTTTGGCATTGCTCACTGCCCCATCAAAAGGAACAGCCATCAACAATACATCCGCTGCCGCCATTTCACCGGTGGCATTTTCTCCCCAGGGATGTGGGTATTTCATTTTCGTCACCTCTTTCCAACAATCTCACCAGTGGTGATAGAGAGCCCCGGGAAACCCTGAAACAGGGGCCCCGGAGTTCTTCAGCAGGTGAGTATCTTATTTAGACCAAGAGAAGATGCCATCTGTCATGGGGTTCCCCTTGGAATCCGTAAAGACTTTGGGAGGATCAGACTGCTGCGTTTTGAGAGACACCACAATCATGACCACGAAGGCCAAAATGGCTGCCGGCACCATGGACATATAGAGGGCATCCCAGATGGCCCAGTCCATCGCCAGACCGGCTTCAATGATTTCTTCTTCAAAATTGGACTCCTTTGTATAGGGGAAGATCATGAAGAAAAAGACCACCCATGAAATCAGCCCTGTAAAGAAGGAGACAATCGCACCTTTTGCGTTGGCTTTTTTCCAGAAGAAGCCCAGCACAAAAGGAGCAAAAATGGTACACAGTTGCAATGCACCCGAGAACACGATGAGTTTATACACCGTTTCAAAGTACAGAGCAATGACCAGGGCCATGAACATGGTCACTGGAATGGCGATTCGCACCATTCGAAGTTCTTCCTTGGGGGTGGCATCAGGCTTAAAGTACTTGAACAGGTTGTGACCCGCCATGGTGGCACAAATCAGACAGGTATTTCCCACGGTACTGATGATCGCTCCTGCAAGGGAAACCACAAAGAGGACAGAAGCCCAGGGAGGCAGGAAGTTGTCTGCTACCCAGGGAAGCACCATCTCCACCTTATCCAGCGGCAGGTCCAGCCCCCAGGTGTACATGGCTATCCCGATGGCCACAGGTATCAATCCAATAAACAGGTACATCACGCCACTGATGATAAAACCCTGTCGCGCCACTTTTTCATCCTTGGCTGCCAGGACACGCTGCAGGATTACCTGACTGGGAACATCTCCAAGCCCCAAAGCTGCCCAGGCTGAAAGATAGTAGGCCAATCCCAGAAAACCTGTGTACCAGAGGAACCCGCCATCATCGGCAGCAACAGGTGTAATGGCAAAAGTGGGTACCTCCAGCCAGTTATCGCCTTCTGCAAAGAAGACATCCCAACCGCCAAGTTCACCAATAACGATGGGAAGCATAATGAGAAGACCCACAATGATCAGTACCAGCACGATGGCGTCAACTCTCGAAAGCGCCCACAAACCGCCAATATAAGACACTACAATCATGACAATGGCAGCAATCAAAATGGCTGTCATCATGCTGAAGCCGGTGGTCAGATAGACAATCACACCCAGGGCTACCAGCTGACCACCCAGCCAGCCAATGGCCGACAGCATTTGTACCACCAGGTACAGCATACCCATTCGCTTACCAAATCGGTCGTTCATAAAATCTATTACAGTGGTATAACCCGATTTCCTGAGCCGATGGGCAAAGAAAACACCGACGATGAGCATCATCATTACCGGAGCAAAGGGATCCCATACAACTGCCTGCAAACCCCCGGTATAGGCTTCTCCGGCAGCCCCCATCATGGCACCGGCACAAATCCATGTAGCCAGAATGGATGGTACCAGAAAGGGGAGGCTCAAGCCCCTGCCTGCCAGCACCAGGTCATCCGACTCTTCCACTTTACCGGAATATCGAACTCCCATGTACAAAATCACCAACACAAACAATCCAAGAAAAATCAAGATTAAATTAGCTGATTGAAATACACTTACAACATCTTCTCCCATTAAGATATAACCTCCTTGTGAGTGTCACTGCTTTCCATTCGTCAGCTGTCACAATCCGGTTTTACTCATCACCCCCCCGACACCGGCGGAAACACCGTCACCACATCCCCTTCAGAAAGTGGCCGGTGCTCTTCCACCTTTCTGCCTCCAATGGAGACGAAGCTATATGACATTTCAGGGATTTTCAGGTGACTGATGAGATCAGCCACCTGCCACCCCTTCTCACCTTCCACTGACAACTCGCGGCAGCCATTTCCATATCGGCTTAATGGTCCTGCGAGAATCACATGAATCAACATGGGTTACAACTCCAGTACTGCTGCTTTTTCATCAGAAATAATGCCCTCTGCCGTCCAGCCCCGGAGATGATAATACTCCGCCAGCATTCTGTCAAAGTCTTCTTTGGGAATCTTTTTACCGGCAGTGGCTCCTGATTTCAAAGCATCATTGAAAATGCGGTTGGGCAGTGTATCATGGGTGCCGGTAAAACCTTCTCTTATATTGAAGGCACGGGCGATATTCACGACACGCTCACCAATCGCCAGCAGCTCTTCGGCGGTGTAGTCGGCCCCGGTGATCAGGTTAAGCACTTCTGCCATTGCTTCTTCTCCCGCCGCCCAAAAGTCGCAGAGAATCAGGGAGAATTTAACGGCATTGGAGTTCTGCATTTCCATCACCAACTGTGCTTTTCCTTCAACAGTAAAGGCATCCACATCACCATATGCTTCAACAGCAACAGGCCAGGCTCTCATATGACAGGCACCCCGATCAGATGTGGCATAGGCCAGCCCCATTCCCCATGAGCCTCGGGGTTCGTAACCAGGAAACTCCAACCCCTTCACCTGCATTGCAAAATCTTCGCCGCCATAACGCTTGGCAAGTTCCCTGGTGCCCAGCCCCAGTTCCACACCAATACCCTCTTTTCGGGCGATTAGCTCAGGTACCTTCAGGTAGCTTTCCACATCACCAAATCGAAGGCCAAAATCCTTGATGCCTTTTTCTGTCAACTCCATGGCAAAAGCAGTGGTGTTTCCAACGCTGATGGTATCCAACCCCATATCATCACAAAGGTCATTGAACTTCACCACTGCGTCCAGTTCGCCAATGCCACAGCTGGAGCCGCAAAGTGCCAACGTTTCATACTCAGGCCCCTCCACAGCACCGCGCCCCGTTTTAGTAAAGTTACCGCAACCAAGGGCACAGCTTCCACAGGCTTTTTTGCCGGAACGGGCTTTTTTCATAGCTTCTGAGTCGATGCCCTGATAAGCGCCAAAGGTGCCGTCCTGAAAGTTATGGGTTGGCAAAATACCCGTGTTATGAGACATTTCAACCAACATCGCCGTTCCATCGGTATAGGCCCACAGGTTGTCATCTGTCAGGGTGTCTGAACGCATGATTTCGTTGATCCGGGTAATGGCCTCCTGAATAGAATGGACCTGCACACCGCCAGTTCCCTTCACCAGGAATCCCTTCAGTTTCTTACTTCCCATGACAGAGCCGATGCCGCCCCGGCCAGCCTGGCGATAGTAGTCAGAATTAATACAGGCCATGGTGGAAAGGTTTTCTCCGGCAGGGCCGATGGAAATCACTTTCATATCTTTGCCATGAGCTTCAATAAGTGCGGTTTCTGTTTCATGGGAGCCTTTTCCCCACAAATCATCTGCTGGTAAAAATGTAATGTGATCGTCTTCAATCTTCAGCACGCCCGGTTCATCCAGTGCCCCTTCAAGAATCACCGCATCGTAGCCGGCAAATTTGATCTCAGAGGCAATGTGGCCGCCGATGGAGCAGTCCAGAATGGTGCCGGTGGCTGGTGAACGGGAAATGATGGCCAGCTTGCCAGAACAGGGAACAGTGGTGCCTGTCAGTGGCGCTGTCATAAAAATCAGTTTATTTTCAGGGGAAAATGGATCAGTTTGGGGCGTCAGTTCTTCATAAAGGTATTTAATTCCTAAACCTTTGCCACCAATATATTTTTTTGCCCATGTCATGTTCAGGGGTTCTGTGCTCCAGCTTTTGCTGCTCAGGTTCACGCGCAACACCTTATTTTGATATCCCATCATGCTGAGGTGCCCCCTTTCAACATCAACGCTCCATGAGGACATGATTTGACACACCAGGGATCACCTTCACATAAATCACAAATCCCAACGTCTTCCTCTTTCTGTACAATTACGGACTGAGGACAGACATCCACACAGACACCACAGTTGATGCAGTCTTCTCTGGTATAATGGAGTCTGCCGCCTTCCAGTGCAATGGCATCCGTTGGACAGGCACGCACACAGGAGCCACAAAGTATACAGACATGTCCTTCAATTTTCAGATCTTTGTTTTCATAGTGACTGCCCACCCGCAGTCTGCCCAGTCGCGGGTTAAACATTTCCTCATGAGAAGCCGAACAGGCTAACTCGCATAATTTACAGCCAATACAGTTTTCCTGAACAAATTTTAGTCCCACACAGATTCCCTCCTTTGTCTCAGGTTCGTCTTTTATTGCATCGATGCTATTGATAAAATGATCCGGCACAGACACCCTCTCAAACATTAAAATCGACACACACACACACACAACACGCAGGGATTTTTCAGCAGGCGGGGGCGCCTGCACCAAAGATCATTTTATACCGTGCCAAGGCCTTGCTCAGGTAGTATCTGCAATCTGCCTTACGCCTTTTGTGCCTCTTTATAGGCAGAGTCCCGCTCCTGTAATCCGTAGGGGAAGTCATAGGCAGCCATCAGTTCCATAAAGGGTTCCGGCGGGAAAAATTCAGGTCCCTGAACGCCGGTGGCTTTCCAGAGGCCTTTAGCCAACAGTTCCATCATCAGCACAGGGGGGAAGGCTGTTTGCGCCACGACCGCCTGTGAGTTGTAAATTTTCATGCATTCCTGGTTATCTGCCACTTGATACAGATAGATTTCCCGATCCAAACCGTCTTTTCGACCGGTTACCCAGGTGCCGGCAACAGTTTTGCCCGTCATTTTGGGACCGATGTACGCCGGGTTGGGAGCTGTAGCTGCCACCACATCCCGGGGCGAAACCTCAACCCCATTCACCTTTACCTTCTCTGTACTGGCCAGCCCCAGTTCCTGGAGGTTCTTCAGCATAGTGATAAAATCTCTGCCCAGACCAAACTTAAAGGTGACGCGCTTTAGTCCCTTGTCAAGATAACGAGGTACCAACAACACCTCTTCGTGTTCCACATTCACCATTTCCACCGGACCAACTTCCGGCAGATCAAAAATTTCTTCCCCGGAGAAGGGCTCTGTGGTATACCAGCCTTTATCACGTTCCCAGATCACCGGCGGGTTGAGACATTCTTCGATGGTGGTCCATATGGAGAATCCAAAGGGAACCGTGTAGCCTTCCACCTGAAGATTATTGCCATCCCGGATTCCAATCTCGTCAATTTCATCAAAAAGATGATCGTGGGCATAACGGGCAAAAACATCAGCCATTCCCGGTTCAACCCCTGATCCCACTAATGCCAGCAAACCCTTATCTTCCCACTTTTGGGCTCTTTCAAACTGATAATCGCCCAGTTTGACATGGGATTTTTCATAGGGTGCTTCCGGATGAGGATGGGACAAAGTCATGGCCATGTCCATATAGTTGCACCCTGCTTCAAAAGCAGCGTCAAAAATGGATTCATTGAAGGCCGGTTCGCATCCATTGACAACAATATTCACGCCATACTTCTTCACCAGCTCTTGAATCTGCTTTCCATCACGGGCATCCACCTGCTCCACCGGGTATTTCTCCGGATTACCAAGTTTTGCCTGTACTTCCTTGGCACGATTCAAATTGTAATCGGCCAATACCATCATTTCCAAAAAATCCCGTTTGTCTGCAATGGACGCAATGGCTTCACCCACACCGCCAACGCCAATCAAAAGTACTTTCATCAGAAAATCCTCCTTTTTTTTGTTCATTTTCCTCCGGTCACTCTGATGATCGCGGTGTTAGGTGAAATCCCAAGGTAAATCCCTGTATGCGTCAAACATGTCAACCCCTCACTTTCACTTTTGGTGTTTAGTGTCTGGTGACGCACCTTCTTACATTGCAAAATTCATACCATAATCCCTCTTCCATGGAATTAAAGAGTAGAACGCCGCCTTTTGCTTCAATATTTAGATAAATAGGCCAATTCTCACTCTTATTTTCCCGCCGCACACTTCCCACTTCGATCCCATTTTTCTCAAATATGATACACGATAATGCAAAAAGGCTCAAAAACTTACTTTTCAGTTTATTCTCATATTTGATATTCATTGTCTTAATTCTCATTTTTAAGAAATGCGATACTCCGACAATTTTCGGTACAAAGTTGCACGGCTGACTCCCAGTTCTTTGGCAATGATCAGCTTGCTCTCGTGGGTGCTCCCATGCTCCCGAATCTTATTCAGAAGAATTTCTTTTTCGATATTTTTCAACTGTTCCTGAAGGGAAGAATACCTGAGCATCTGCCCCGGCTCCACCAAAAGATGCTGCAGTTTGGGCGGTACTGCATCCATTTCCACAGATCCCCCAAAAGTCATGTTCACACCATACTCCACAGCATTTTCCAGTTCTCTCACATTCCCTGGCCACTGATAACCTGTGAAAAGCTGCTGCACATCGTCGGAAAAACCCAGTATTTTTTTATTCATGAAACCGTTGTACTTTTGGAGAAAGTAGCGGGCAAGGGGTAAAATATCTTCTTTGCGTTCCCTGAGAGGCGGCAACACCAAGGGAATGACACTGATGCGATAGTACAGATCTTCACGAAACATCTTGTCCCGCATCATCTCTTCCAGATTCCGGTTGGTGGCCGTGATCACCCGCACATCCACCTGAATGGTTTTATTGCCTCCCACACGCTCAAATCGCCGGTTTTGAAGAACATGAAGGAGTTTCACCTGCAAGTGGAGGGGCATATCGCCAATTTCATCCAGAAAAATAGTGCCTGTATCTGCCAACTCAAATTTACCGACTTTTCCCTTGTCTCTGGCACCAGTAAACGCACCTTTTTCATAGCCAAACAGTTCACTTTCAAGAAGCGTCTCCGGAATGGCTCCGCAATTAACCGTGATGAAGGGGCCGTGACAGCGGCTGCTGGCATAATGGATGGCCCGGGCAAACAGCTCTTTCCCTGTGCCGCTTTCACCTGTAATCAGTACGGTGGAGTTACCTTTTGCAACCTGCCGGGCCCGGTTTTTTGCCCGATGCATCCGCTCACTGTCACCAATGATATCCTCAAAAGTGTAAGTAATGCTCATTTCGCTCAGATTGTATACCAGCTTACGAGCTTCCACAATATCTCTGAAGGAGACCACCAGCCCACGAATATGATCCTGATCCACAATGGGTTTGACCGTCACAATGAAGTGAAGGTTCCGGTTGCCATTTTTTAGGATTTCTTCCTGTTCAGTATACCCCTCGCCGGATTTCAGAACTTCCAGCGCCGGCGATCCGGGCATCAGTGCTGCCAGATGACTTCCAATGAGCTCTTCCCGATTTATTTTCAGTAGCAGGGCTGCATTTGCATTACAGTATTCCACCATCCCCCGGTCATCCACCGCCAACATGCCTTCGTGGATGGTTTCCAAAATGGTGGCCATTTCTTCCCGGGTGCGCTTCATTTCCAAGATCATAATTGTTTCAGAGGCTTTGGCACCCAGCAAGTCTGCCATTCGTTCGACAAAAAGCTTCAATTTCTCTTTTTCGATCAGTAAATGCTGATGCTGTTCCCTGGTAAAGGCCACCAACCCTATCACACCGATGATTTTGCCACCGCTGATGATGGGTGTGCAGATTTCTGCAAGTTCCTGGCGCTTACCAAGGCGGGTCAGCGGATCGTATGTCAAGTCACTGAGGGCTTCTTTGACAAAAACGGTTTTCCCCTCCCGCAGCACCCGTGCATAAAGAAAATTTGATTCCAACTTCCCAAGCTCTTCTTTTTCTCCCAGGCGATCCTCATAAGGACCTGTTCCGCCAACAATGGTCAGTTCGTGATCGACGATTTCCGTTTCAAGACCCACCGCCAGCGAAATGGCTTCAGCCACCTGCTGGGTTGTTTCACGGATCTCTGTTAAGTTGGGCATGTACTCACTCCTTCCTGCCCCGGCAGCTTCCCAGGAGAAGCCGCCGGTCTTCGACAGGTAACATGTTGATCAACGGCGATTCACGATGCGCTCCCTTATGTTTATTTCGCGAAACAAGTGTCCAATTCCTGCCTGTGATGAAATTAACGAGCGTATTTTTCCAAAGCCGCCTCCAGAATATCCAGCCCCGCCTGGAGCTGTTCATCGGTGATCACCAGGGGTACCAGGAAGCGAATCACATTGCCCCGGGCCCCGGCACTGAGGAGCACCAGGCCGTTCTCCCAGCATTCTT
>NZ_JBCITM010000025.1:0-46488 GCF_039414295.1 Anoxynatronum sibiricum
CGCCACTATCCTTGATAATAGAGGATAGGAATACCCTTTCTCAAAGCAATATCACCCCTCAAAACTGATTCTAAGCGCAAAAAAGCCATGTTTCATCTCTAAAACATGACTTTTTCGACAACCTCAAAAGAGCGCTGCACGCTCTTTTTTGTTGAAAGCAAAGCATTTTAGGAATGATCCAGTAGTGCCCGCATCATCTGCGGCCAACATAGGAAGCTTAAGCGTATCGTTGGCACAGTAATTTCCCTATGCTTTCGTTGTTTTCCTCATCAGCACGCCAGATAACAGTTTTTCCATATAGTCCTCTATTTTGACCTCCAAATCAAAAATGCCGTCATGCAAACACCAGTTAAACACCACACCTCTGGCAGCAATCATGCAAAAATCTGCAAGCTCTTCCGCCGTCATGGTTTCAACAATCTGACCAGTCCTTTGACCTTCGCCAATGATTCTAATCAACATTTTCGGCATGTAGCGGTCTTTTGCAATAAACAGCTTGTTTTTAGAACTGTAAAGCTGACAGGCATTATCCAGTCCCCTGTCTTTCGTATACTTTGCGTAGTAGCGAAAAAAGATGAGCAACTGCCCAAAAGCATCAGATCCGTTTTCAATGAGTTCTTTTTCCACCACTTCCTGAAAGTAATCATCAGCTTTGCGGTAAATATCCACCAGAATATCGTCTTTTGACTTGAAGTAATTGTAGAAGGTGCCTACCGAAACGCCAGCTTTTTTGCTTATTTCTTCAATCGAGGTGTTATTGAGTCCTTTGATTTCCATCAACTCGAGAGCCGTTTTATAGACGCGGTTTCTGGTATCATTTGCCTGGATCTGCCTTTTGGTCAATCGCTGCTTCGTCTCCACATTCCCTTCTCCTTTTGCTAAATGCCCATATTTCACTTTGTTGAGAATTCTATTTAGCTGATTATACAATCGCACCCAGATAATGTCAAACTTAATGAACACATTCATCAAGTTTATTCAGTCAAAAACCTTGTCAAATGAGTCTCTGAGCGCCATGGCAAATTTTGATAATTCGTTTATTTCGCTTTGTTTGCAATATTTTTAATCTTTTTCTATTGACATCAGGGGCATTCTCATTTTATACTGAATTTGTTCACTGAATATGTTCATTTTTACCGTCCCATGTATTTTCTGCTCAGGAAACAACTCAGCCTAATCCACCAACCAAACGAAATGTCCCTCGGCCATATGATCCAGAAAGGGTGATTGTTTTATCGATGAGCAACCGCCTCTCGTCTACAACTGTCTCTTGATAACCGTCCCTTGGAAAAAAATTTTTCATGTTTAACAGTGGCAGTATGGAAATATCTGACTCACACTCGTCACCTGATCATCCATTACCGCGTAAATATGAAATAGGGCTGTGCCAAGAATACGTTAGGGGGAAAACGTTTATGTTGAGAAAAAAGAGTAATGTCACTATCCTTATGCTGGTTCTTTTAATCCTTTCACTTGTGGTTGCAGGATGTGGTAACGGTGGTAACGGCAGTAGTGGCGGAGATGGTGGAAGCAGTGATAATGCCGGCAGCGAAAGCACCGGCGGCCAAAAAGTTGAGTTGGTCATGAATCACTTTATGCCTGCCGTTCATCCAATGCATGTGAATGTGCTGGAGCCATTCGCTGCTGATGTCTTTGAAAAAACAGAAGGACGAGTCGAAATTTTTATTCATGCAGGTAATGCGCTGGCTGCACCAGGTGAAACATATGATGCCATGGAGCAGGGAATTATCGATATGGCATTCACTCTGCCAGCCTACACACCAGGTCGTTTCCCACTCTCCACCATTCTGGAATTTCCTTTCATGTTTTCGTCCTCTTTGCAGGGCAATCTGACAGCCAGGGAATTATGGCCCTTTCTACAGGAACATGACTATAAAGGCTCCAAACTGTTATGGTTCGGCGGCTCTGACTTAGGACACCTTCTTTTGTCCGGTTCTGTGGAAACCGTCGATGACATGGCAGGCCTGAGGTTAAGATCCCCAGGCCCTGTGTATAATGACGTTATTGAAGCACTGGGAGCCGTTCCAGTCACAACTCCGGTAAGTGATTTGTATGATTCCATTGACCGCGGCATTGTTGATGGCACTTTCATGGCTCCTTCAGGGCTGATTTCATTCCGTCTGTCGGAAGTTGTCACTGATGTGGTGGAGCTGGATTTATATATCACACCATTTATCATGGCCATGAATCAGGCAAAGTGGGATTCCATTTCCCCACAAGACCAGGCTGCTATTGAAGAACTGCTGCAAGAATTCCCGGAAATCGTTGGCAATCAATATGATTATGAAATTGAACATGCCATGGACCACGCTCACGAAGTGGGAATCAATGTTTCCACATTCTCTGACGCAGAACTGGCAAAGTTTCATGAAATCGTAGATCCACTTGTTGAAAAATGGATCGCTGCAATGGAAGCTGCCGGTTTGCCAGGGCAAGAAGCCTATGATTTGGCAGTGCAGAAGGCCAGTGAATACGAACAATAAATACGGACAACTCAGCGATTGACTAAAGCACGAACCATTCACCTTTCCTTCCGGAGTCAGCTCCTGGGGGAAAGGTGATTCTACAATACCACGGAGGTGGTCACATGCAATCCGTCAAAAAAGCAGTTACCACCCTCACCAAAGCGGCAACGCTGATTAGTATCATTGTCATTTTTGGAACGATGATGCTTACTGTCTTTGATGTTTTGGGGAGGTTTATTTTTAACAAACCAATTGCCGGCACGTTTGAGCTAACCCGCATTGGCTTAGCCATGATCGTTTTCCCCGCACTGGGAGTTGCTCAGCTTGAAAAGGAAAACATCGGAATTACCATTGTGTATGACCGCCTTGGCCTGACTGTTCGCAAAGTCCTTGATGTTTTGATTGCAGTGGTAAGTCTGGTTTTATTTTCCATCGTGTTTTGGCAAATGATCAAGCATGCTCAGCGCATTCAGGCCTCCGGTCTCATTACCAGCGTATTAAGAATGCCTGTTCACCCATGGATATTAGCCGGAGCGGCAGGTGTTTTTGTTCTGGTGCTGGTGTTAATCATTGATTTTATAGAAACCATTCAGGCGCTAAAGGGAGGGAATGCAGGCGATGAGTAACGAGATGATTGGCTTACTGGGAATTGTACTACTCTTTGTCCTGATCTTGATCAAAATTCCTATTGGATTTTCCATGATCATTGTGGGTGCATTGGGCTATGCGGTGCTGATGAGTCCGGCAGCTGCACTCGCCAAGTTGGGGGCAGACCTCTTTAATAATGCACACAGCTATTCCCTCAGCGTGATCCCCATGTTTACACTGATGGGTATGTTTATCGGTCAGTCTGGGTTGGGAAGAGATCTGTTTCGGGCTTTTAACGCCTGGCTTGGCCATATTCGCGGCGGTTTGTCAATCGCAACAGTGGTCACCTGTGCTGCTTTTGCTGCCGTATCAGGCTCAGTGATTGCAACAACGGCAACCATCGCTACCGTTGCGGTGCCCGAAATGCGTGCAATGAAATATAAAGACAGCCTGATCGCAGGATGTGTGGCCTCGGGGAGCACCCTTGGAATTTTGATTCCACCCAGTTCTGTGCTTATTATTTACGGTGTGTTGACAGAGGAATCCATTGGACAGCTCTTGATTGCCGGTATTCTGCCTGGTCTGATGACGGCATTTTTGCTGGCTCTGACTGCCTATATTATGGTTAGAATTAATCCGTCACTTGCTCCGGGGGTGGTCAAATCAACCTTCAGCGACCGTATGAACTCCTTGAAACTTGTTTGGCCCATCCCCATGATTTTCATCATCACCATGGGTGGTATCTACCGCGGTGTCTTTACACCCACCGAGGGTGGTGCCATCGGCGCGTTCATGTCTTTGATTTTCTGCCTCGTCGGCAGAAGGATAAAGTGGCAAGGGTTTACAGCCTCTCTCACTGAAACAGCAAAAGTAGTGGCAATGCTGATGATTATGCTGGTTGGAGGTGTCATGTTTGGCAACTTTTTATCCATTAGCAGAATCCCGCTGTTTTTAACCAGGCACATGAGCGATTTGCCGCCATTGATTCTCATGACAACGATTTTCCTTTGCTATTTTGTTGCCGGATTTTTCATGGATGCCATGGCCATTCTTGTAATTTTCACCGGTCTATTCTATCCAATGGTGCTGGCCGCCGGCTACAATGGGATCTGGTACGGGGTTGTCACCATCCTCATGATCTTAATCGGATTCCTCACACCACCGGTAGGTGTTGTCAGTGTCATTACGGCAAGTATTTCAAAAATCAAACTGGAAACAGTGTTTAAAGGCGTGATCCCTTTCTGGATAGCTTTGATTGTATCCACCTTTATCATTATCCTTTTCCCAAGCATTGCGACCTATCTGCCAAACTTAATGATGCGGTAGTCAGATCGCCATCCTATTGATCCTCGGCTCACTCTATTTGAACGTATGCTCTGTCGATGGAGGGATTAGATGAACACAGACAACGCTCAACCCAAGCCCCTTGAGTCCCAGGAAATTATCAATACGCTTTTGCACCTGGCACCCATGATTCAGCAATTATTTCCCTTCGACTGTATGTTGGCCGTTACTGACAGGAACACGATTCTTAAAAATGTTCAGACAAGTACCTTCACCGCGGACAGTGAAGGGCTCAATGTTAAAAAAGGCAGTTCCATTGAAAAGGCCATGCAAACCGGCAAGGTGACGAAAGCTCAGGTGCCAAAGGAAGTCTATGGCGTCCCCTTTAATGCCATTTCAGTACCGGTGACCGATGAAAGTGGTCTTGTCATTGGATGTATGAGCATTGCCATCAGTCTCGAACAGCAGGAGCTCCTGAACGAGGCATTGCAGTCTTTTTTCAGCAATTCAGAAGAAATCGTCTCCACCACTGAAGCCTTAACCGCTTCTGCCCAGGAATTATCCGGCGAAATGACGCTTCTCAATGAGATGCAGCAGGAAATGATTCGCCAGGTTGAAGATACTGATGCCATTCTGGGAATGATCGAAAAGATTGCTTCCAGCTCCAACATGCTGGGCCTTAATGCTTCCATTGAAGCAGCCCGGGCAGGATCTCAGGGCAAAGGGTTTGCCGTTGTGGCAGGAGAGATTCGAAAAATGGCCGATCAAAGCACAAGTGCTATCTCTGAAATCAAGCGAATTACCGATCAATTAAAGCAAAAGGTTGCCACCATTAGTCAATCAACACAACGCGTCTCTGAAATTGCCCTGGCCCAGGCAGCCTCATCCGAAGAAATCAGTGTTGCATTGCAGCAGCTTTCAAGTTCTGTTTCTGACATGGAAAAAGCTGCCAAAATCATGTGATGGCATTCTTTAATGATTGTTCCCTGAACGGATTTTTCATTGCTTCTATCAGTCAATTCGAGTGGACACCTGTCCCCTGGAATTTTATCAAGCGTCGTGTCCACTCTCTTTATTTGTTCTGATATTCCATTGACCTCTTCTCTAACAATTTGATTCAAACAAAGAAGTCTTCTGTCATCTGTGCAGAAGGCTTCTTTGTCTATGCAGGAGGCTCTTTGTCTGTTCTATAATGTCGCTTGCATTGACCGGCAGCATTCAATCAACGCTTGCCGACTTGTAATGTCTTGAAAACTGTAGTATATTGTCATTAACGATTTCCGATATCGTATTTCGATTATACTAAAGGAGGATGTGATGATGGAAGACCGGGTACTCCGAAAACTGTTTCTTGGTTTTATTCAGATCCATTTGCTGCATCATGCTTCCAAGGAGCCCATCTACGGCTCATGGATGATGGATGAACTGCGTCACCACGGCTACGAAATCAGCCCCGGAACCCTTTACCCGATATTTCACTCCCTTGAAAAAGAGGGACATCTTGTTCATGAAACACGGGTGGACGATGGTCGAATGAGAAAGTACTATCGAACCACTCCCAAAGGCGATGCCTTGCTGGCGGCTGCCAGGGAAAAGGCCCTGGAACTGGTTCGGGAAACGGAGGGAAAGCATGTTTCAGATTAATCAGCTGCGCGTTGGTTCTATATTGGATATTCCTGCCCTGACCATTGAACCACAAACCATCACCTGTATCACCGGCGAAAGCGGCAGCGGAAAGAGTACTTTTTTGCGTCTGCTGAATCGAATGATCTCTCCTGATACTGGAACAATCAACTATCAGGGAACCCCCCTTGAAGAAATTGATCCGGTCACCCTGCGCCGCCAGGTGGTGATGATGTCTCAGGAGCCATTGCTTTTTCCCGGTAACATTGCCGATAATCTGCAGGTGGGCCTGCGCTTTTCAGAAAAACCGGATGCCTCGGTAATGGAACTGGCTGAGATGCTTCGGTTTGTCAAGCTGCAGCAACCACTGGATAAAGATCCCTTCAAACTCTCCGGCGGTGAAAAGCAGCGCCTGGCCCTTGGCCGGGTGCTGCTGATGAACCCCAATGTTTTGCTGCTGGATGAACCTTCTTCATCCCTTGACGATGAAACAGAAAGCTTCGTTTTGCAGCGTGTGGTGGAGCGTGTGCGTCAGCATCAGAAAACATTGTTGCTGGTCACCCATTCAAAAACCCTGGCGGCCTCCATGGGCGAAAAGCATCTTGCTTTTGCCCATGGCACGCCCAAGGATGTCACAGGAGGTATTTCCCATGAATGAGATCATTCAGCTTCAATTATGGCAGCTGGCTGCCGCCTATCTTTTTGTGGTACTGCTCATTCTGCTGGTCAAAGCCAGGGGTATTCCCAGAGAAAAAGAAATTTTTCTGGCCAGTGTCCGTATGACGCTGCAGCTCATTGCAACCGGTTACGTGCTGGTGCTGATTTTCGACAACCCTCACCCCGCCACCACACTACTCACATTGATGGTGATGCAGGCTTTTGCCGTCTTCAACATTTACCAGCGGATTAAATCGCCCTTGACACCGGCCCTTAAAAGGATCATTGCCCTTGCCATGATTCTGGGAACAGGTGTCAGCCTCTTCTTCTTTATTCTGGTGGTAATTCGCCTGGTTCCCTGGTACCACCCCCAGTATTTCATTCCTCTGGGGGGGATGATCATTGGCAGTTCCATGACTGGAATTGCACTGGGAGCCGGAAAGCTTATCGACGGTGTTCACCAACAGCGCCAGTTGGTGGAAGGTGCCTTGATGCTGGGAGCCACCCCCGCCGCAGCTGTCCGCCCTCTTGCCAACAGCGCCTTTGACGCTGCCATTCTACCCACCATCAACTCCATGCTGGGGATGGGAATCGTCTTTCTACCCGGAATGATGACTGGTCAGATTCTTTCAGGCGTTTCTCCCGTAACCGCCATTGAATACCAGATTGCCATTATGCTGGGAATCACCGGCAGTGTCACGCTGACAGTGTTTCTCATGGTTTTTTATGGCTCACGAAGTTTTTTCAACCAGCATCAACAACTGGAGCTGCCCGCTGAACCGCCCCGTTCCTAAATTATCCCGCTGACATAAGAAGGTCTTTCAGTGATCTCTTTTTGCTGCTTCGGGAAAATAATAAGGCTGTCCCCGACGGAAGATCGTCTGAGGACAGCCTTATTGATTTTCATCCTTTAAAAACATCGCACCATTGAATCCACACATGCGGCCACACTTTGTTCCTGCTTTGATGCTGCCCAGAAAGCCACGGCACTGCCGGCCACCTGAGCGTTCTTGTCTTTGCAGATTTGTTTCATGGTATTCAGAGCCCGATTGCCGCCTGTCCAGGCAAAAGGAATCTGTTTGGTGACCATGACAGCCGTCTTTTTACCTGCCAGTGAGGGCAGCTGTTCCAGATAGGCTTTCATTACCGCGCTGAGAGAAAAGGCCTGCACCGGTGACCCGAAGATCAGGCCTTCATAGCCGTCCACCGCCGGCGTTTCTGCCAGCTGAAACTTCCCTTCTGCCGGTTCACCGGTAACAGTCACCTGCTCCAGGACGGCTTCGTGGCCAGCTTCTCCCAGTTTCTCCCTGATTTTTTCCGCCACCGACAGGGTATGGCCGGTTTGAGAGTACACTATGATACCAATTTTCATGCTTCATCTGCCACCTTTCTTCACTTCATCAACGGATCATTTAACACTGTACTTGACATGACGTTAGCCATTGTTAAAAGTCTGTAACTTTTCTACTTTGATGTTGTGAAAATAGCCATTGTTGTAAAACTGGTTCGGCAGTTTTGAAAGCAAGAACATTAATTACTTTTGATGACTTTCAGTTGAAGAAAGACCTTTTCCGGTGTGGCGGGCAGTTCCCGGATTCGCACACCGCAGGCATTGTAAATGGCGTCGGTGATGGCAGGTGCCACGGTGTTCACGACCACTTCACCAATGGATTTGGCACCATAGGGACCAGTGTCGTCAAAGCCGTCCAGGAGCTCCACCCGAATGGTGCCCACATCGGTGCGTCCCGGCAGTTTGTATTGCATGAAGGTATCCTGAATCAGTTTGCCACTGGTGGTATAGGCGGCTTCCTCATAAAGGGCCAGCCCGATGCCCTGGGCAATGCCGCCTTCTGCCTGCACTTTTGCCAGCATGGGATTGATGGGAGTGCCGCAGTCCACCACGCCCACAAAGTCTTCCAGTGTGACCTGGCCGGTCTCCAGATCCACTTCCACCTGAGCGAAGCCGGCCATGAAGGGCGGTGCCGCTTTCTTAGGCACATAGGAGCCGGTAACAGACAGTTGTTCATGGATGACGCTGTAGGTAATTTTTTGGGAAAATTCAGCCAGGCTGATGGTTTCATAAGGCTGGCGGCGAATCACCTGTTCACCATCGAAATCAATGTTTTCTTCCACCGTATCAAAATAGGCGGCACCGGTTTTCTGAATGGCTGCCAGCATTTTGGCGGCGGCGTCCAGAATGGCATTGCCGGTGGTATAGGTGGTGCTGGAAGCATAGGCCCCACTGTCAAAAGGGGTCAGGTCGGTATCGGCGGTGTAGAGAACGATGCGATCCATGGGAACTCCCAGTGCTTCTGCAGCTATCTGGGTGAGTATGGTGTCGGCACCGGTACCAATGTCGGTGGATCCCAGGGTCAGGCTGAAAAAACCGTCGTCATTGAGTTTCAAGCTGGCAGCCGCCATATCAATATTGGGAAGCCCTGAACCCTGCTGAGAGATGGCCATGCCCACGCCTCGCACCCGGGTACTGCTCATCTGTTGCCGGGGATAGGTGCTTTCCCATTCAATGAGCTCTTTGCCCCGGGCCACACAGGCTTCCAGCAGGCAGCTGTCCATGAGCATGGGTGCCTCGCCGGCGCCTTTGGTGACCATGTTGTAAAGGGGGGTGGTTTCCCCCTGGCGAATCATATTTTTCTCCCGTACCACCGCCGGATCAAGCCCCAGTTCATGGGCCAGCTCGTTGATGGCCGATTCCAGAGCAAAGATGCCCTGGGTGACACCGTAACCCCGCAGGGCACCGCCGGGCACATGGTTGGTGTAGACCGCCTTGCCCTGAAACCGGCAGGCTTCCACCCGGTTGTAGAGAGTGAGAACTTTCTTTCCCGCACTGCCCAGGGTGGTGGCCGCATGCTCCCCATAGGCACCTGTATCCCAGATGCCGTTCATGTCAATGGCCTTAAGAGTGCCATCCCGGGAGGCTCCCAGGGTGATGGTAAACGTCATGGCGTGGCGTGAGGTGGTTCCCCGAAATACTTCCCGGCGGGTGTAGACGATTTTTGCCGGCCGGCCGGTTTTCATGGTGATGAGGGCAGGGTAAAACTCTGAATGGACCGTTTGTTTGGAGCCAAAGCCGCCGCCAATTCGGGGCTTGATCACCCGTATGCGGGAGGCGGGTAGGTCCAGGGCATTGGCCAGTATGCGCCGCACATGGAAGGGAATTTGGGTGGAGCTGACCACCACCAGACGCCCGTAAACATCCAGATAGGTGAAAGTGCGCTGGGTTTCCATCATGGCCTGGGCCTGTCCCTGAGTGCGGTAGGTATGGGTGGTCACCAGGTCACAGTCCGGCATCACTTCATCCACCTGTCCCAGTTCAAAGGCAACGGTGCCGGCGATGTTTCGCCGGGGGTCAAACCCGAAGCTGGCTTTTGCCAATATTTCCGGTTCGGGGTGGATGGGTGGCTGGCTGTCGGCGGTTTCCATGTCCAGCACCAGGGGCAGTGGCTCGTAGGTGACTTTGATGAGCTTCATGGCTTTTTCCGCCGCCTGGAGAGTCTCCGCTGCCACGATGGCCACATCGTCTCCCACGTGACGCACGGTGGCATCCAACAAAAACTTATCGTGGGGCGACAGTTCCGGGTAGCTTTGCCCTGCCCGGGTAAAGGGCTTTCGAATCACGTCTTCGTGGGTGAGGACACAGACCACCCCCGGCACTTTTTCTGCCCGGGTTTTATCGATGCGGGAAATGCGGGCATGGGCATGGGGGCTGCGCAGCACCCGCACCACCAGTGCATCCCGGGGAGTCAGGTCGTCGGTATACACGCCTTTGCCGGTGACCAGGCTCATGCCGTCCATTTTTGGCAGGCTTTGTTTTACAATTTTCAGCGTCATGGGGTCACCTTCCCTTCTCCAGAAATCGGGCGTGCTGCCCCTGGCACATTGTCAGCAGCCACAGCGCAGGTGTTTTCAGCATGTTTGGCACCGGCTTCATCTGGCAGCAGGTTTTCCCTGCCGGCTTTGGCTGCGAAGTAGGCCTTGATGGCCCGCAGCTGGCTGGCGTAGCCGGTACAGCGGCATAAATTTCCTTTTAGATGGTGCATGATCTCTGCTTCTGTGGGCTGTGCCACCAGGGATTCCAGATAGAGGATGTTCATCACAGTGCCACTGGTGCAATAACCGCACTGGTCTGCCCCTTCTGCCACAAAACAGCTGGCAATGGCAACGGCTGCCTCGGGCACACCTTCTATGGTGGTGATTTCCCGCCCTTCAGCTTTCACCGCCAGCAGCACACAGGAGAGCACCGCCCGGCCATCCAGATGAACGGTACAGACACCGCAGTTGCCGGTGTCACAGGCCTGGCGCACTCCCAGGCAGCCGTTTTCCCTTAGCACATCCACCAGATAGGCATCGGGGGAGATTTCAAGGATTTTGGCAACACCGTTGATGGTGGTATTCAATTTCATGACCGACCACCTCCTTCATTGCAAGCCCTAAGCACCCGGGCTACCAGTACCCGGCAAAGATGCTGCCGGTATTCACTGGTGCTCCGGCTGTTGGTACCGAAAACCAACTCCCCGGCGGCGGTTTCTGCGGCCTGCTGAATGACTTCTTCAGTCCAGATCATCTGTGAAGATTCATTGAGGGTCGCCGCTGTCTCTTTCAGAAAGGCCATGGCACTGTGAGCCAGCGCTGCCCGGCGGGGCCGGGCTCCCACACTGATGCGCAGCTTTCCATTGACCACCGCTGCCGCCGCATTGAGAAGGGCGTAATCGCCAGCAGTTTTGCGCAGCGAAGCAAATCCGCTTCGACAGCTTTCTTTTTCAATAGTAATGGCTTCCAGCACATCTTTCCCGCCGGCTCCCTGCTCTAAAAAAGTCTCCAGCGGCATTTCCCCTGCCTGATGCAGCCGCACCTTCACCGGCAGAGCCAAGAGGCCGGTGATCAGATCGGAAAATCCGTACCGGGCGTAGACACTGGCACCCACCGTCACCACATTGCGCAGCTGCACTCCCACAATTTCCCTGACGGCGGCGGCCGGGAGGCCGGCGTACAGCCGGTTCAGCTCCCGGTGCTGTTCCAGTTCACCCAAAGTCACCGCGGCACCGATTTCCCAGTGGTCATCATGTTCTGTGATGCAGTGAAGCCCACACCGGGAGAGGTCAATGAGGGTGGTGATGTTCTTGCTGCCCATCCGCAGAAAGGCACCGCCCCCCAGCAGCGTGGCGAAGCGGTTCTGCTGCAGGGCTTCAAAGGCTTCAGCCGTTGTTGAGGGGGTTATCACGTTTTTAACGGTGATCATACACTATCCCTCCTGTTCCATCTCTTTTCTTTCCTGTTGTTCGTCTGCCAGGGTTTTTTGGGGCAAAATCAGGTTCAGGGTAAAGGCCACGATGGTGGCGATGACCACGGCTGAACGCCCAAAGACCATCATCACCCAGTCAGGGAAGAGTTCCAGTGACTGGGGCACCTGGGTGATACCAATGCCCATGGCCACTGCCAGGCCCACAATGGCCATGTTGCGTCCAGAAAGTTCATCCTGAATAATCAGTTTGATACCTGTCATGGTGATCATGGCAAAAACGGTGATGGTGGCACCTCCCAGCACACTCTGGGGAATGGTGGTCATCACGGCTCCAAATTTGGGCACAAAACCTGCCAACAGAATGAAGGCAGCGGCAATGCCCAGTACGAAACGACTGACCACTTTCGTCATGGCCACAATGCCCACGTTCTGGCTGTAGGTGGCAGTGGGCAGCCCCCCAAAGAAAGAAGCCACAATGCTGGAAACCCCGTTACCCACAATCCCGCCGGAAAGTTCTCTGTCAGTGACTTCCCGACCCATACCACCCACCGTGGTGGCTGAAAGATCGCCCACGGCCTGAACTGAGTTAACAATGTACATGATGACCATGCTGAGAATGGCCGGCGGATAAAATTCGATGCCAAAGTGAAGGGGTCGGGGAAGGGCAAACCAGGCGGCTTCTGCCACAGGAGCAAAGCTCACCAGATTCAGTAAGATGGCGATGACATAGCCTACAGCGATGCCTACCAAAATGGAAGCCAATTTGAAATATCCTTTTGCAAACTGATTGCAAAACAGTACCACTGACAGGGTGATGATGGCCACTGCCCAATTGGTGTATGAGCCATAAGTGGGGGATCCCACGCCTCCGGCGATGTAGTTGATGGCGATGGGGTAGAGGGACAGGCCAATGGTGAACACCACAGTTCCCGCCACCAGGGGAGGAAAATATTTGCGCACATGCTTGATGAAGATTCCCACCAGAACGGCGACACATCCACCCACCAGCTGGGCACCAAAAATACCGGCAATGCCGTACTGGGAACCAATGGCGATGATGGTGGGCACGTAGGCAAAGCTGACGCCCATGATCACCGGAAGACCTGAACCCACTTTACCAATGGGGTACAGCTGCAGCAGGGTGGCAATACCCGCAATGAACATGGCACACTGCACCAGCAGCGTGCGGTCGGCAGAATTCAGACCCACCACACCGGCAATGATGATGGCCGGGGTCACGTTACCCACAATCATGGCCAGTACGTGCTGAAGACCCAGGGGAACGGCTTTTCCCAAAGCAGGGACACCGTTCAGATCAAAAACAGAGGTGCTGCGGGGCGCTGCGTTGTTGACGGCTTTTTCCATTTGTTGCTCCTCCTTTTTTTCATGCATGTTTTTTCACGCGTCGCTTCTTTCCTTCTTCCATGACTGCTGGCTTGTGCCGCCTCAAGCGCTGGAATCCAGGCAAATAAAAAGGCCAGCACAAAACGAGGGTTTCCCCTCCTCGTGCCGGCCACCTGGAGCGTCATGTTTTCTGATCTCCGGTCACTGCCGTCCGCATGTTCAGTTGTAACTGCTTGGGAGATTCATTGCCCGCAGCAGGCTTGGCGTCCTGCCGGGGTGAATTTTCTTAAGTTTCCAAATACATTTTATCATAACCCAAACCATGATGCAATATTAACAACAGTGTCTCCTGCTCTAAAAAAATCTACACATCTACTTTTACGAAATTCGCTGGCTACAGGATGGCAAAAACCAGTTTTTCCTGGTCTTTTCGGCTGTCGCAGACCACTTCGTCAAGGCGCAGGGAACAGCCCGCCACCTGGGACAAGTTCTTCACCAGCGTCTGCTGATTTTCGGTGTAAAAAAGGCGCCGGTGATAGTCCACCAGGCTGTGATGCCGTCGATTCACCAAGATTCCCTCTTCCAGACGGGTGAGACATCCCCTGGCACGAATCTCAATACTGCCGGCGGTCAGAGAAACGTGAAGATCCCGGGGGCCTTTGCCGGTGTTTTGTTTCATGAACCGGGCCATTTCCCCTTTGATTTTCATCTCCATTTCTGCCAGCTCGTCACCGTTGGCCAGACACCTTTCCCCCAGCACCACCAGGCATTTTTCCTTTTTGATGATCTCCCGAGCCACCTGATGCATCTGCTCCAGCAGTTCTTCCAGCTGAATGGGTTTCACCACGTACCGGACAATGCCCACACCGACGGCTTCAATGATGGTGTCGCTGTCGGAAAGGGCTGAGGTGATGATCACCGGAATCTCCAGTCCCGTCTGGCGCAACCGCCGCACCATGGACAGCCCATCCATTTCAGGCATTTTTAGGTCGGTGATGATCAGTTGTGGCGGCTGCTCTTCCACCGCCTTTAAGGCTTCCAAACCATTGGCAGCCAGTCGAAGACGGCCCACTCGCCGTTTCAGGTAGAGGGCCAGTTCCTGGCGGGTATCACTGTCGTCTTCCACATAGAGCACATGGAGCCGGTTTAAGGCTGCCGGTGAGGCTGATTTCTCAGTTGTCATGCGTTAACTGCTCCCTTCTCTTCAGGAATCCGGATGGTCATGACGGCTCCCTGGGTGCTGTTTTCCCAGCGGAGGGTGCCTTTGAGGCTGTTCTCCACAATGGTTTTGGTCATGTAGAGACCCAGACCGGTTCCCTGCTTTTGAGGCTTGGTACTGAAGTAGGGCTCAAAAATACGGTCGGCGATGGTTGCTGGAATGCCGCCGCCAGTGTCGGCAATACTCACGGCCACCCAGGGGGTATCGTTGTCAATGGTGATGTGGATTTTTCGCTGAGAGATCTGTTTTTCCACCAAAGCATCCACCGCATTGGCAATGAGGTTGAACGCCGCCTGGGAAAACTGATTGCGGTATCCCCAGGCACGTAGATTTTCATCGGCCTCTGTGGTCACCTGAATTTTGTGAAGCAGGAAACGGTCTTCCATCAGATCAAGCACTTCCTCCACTGCTTCCATCACCCGAAATGCCTCCCCCTGTGTGGTGGGATTGGCAAATTGCATAAAATCGTCAATGGTGCCGGACATGCGGCCAATGAGTTTACGGCTTTTATCCATGGATTGAATCATGTGACTTTCATCCAGTTCGCCGTGCCAGAAAGCATCTTCCAGATTGCCCAGCACCAGCCCCAGGTTGTTCAGCGGCTGCCGCCACTGGTGAGCAATGTGTGTCACCATTTCTCCCATGGCAGCCATGCGGGCCTGGTAGAGCATAAAGGCTTCTTTTCGCTGATTTTCCTCCCGTTCCTGTTGGAACAACTTCTCAAGACGTCGGGCGGCACTGCGGGAAGTGATGGTCACCAGCAAAAATCCGGTGAGTACCAGAAACCCCACCAGTGTGAGTACCCGGAGCAATTGTTGCTGATGTTCCTGTTTTTCCTGTTGCAGACGGCTGTAATCGAAGATAAACTGAGACAGGTCAAGGGGTTCTGAGAGGAGCCCCAGCCTAGTGAGGGCCTGATGGGTCTGTTCCCATCGAAAGGGATGAAGGTTGCCCACTTCCACCACCGGATAATAGGTGAGTTCCAGCACCTGTTGGGCCTGAAACCGGTTGTAGGACAACAGTTCACTGGCATGAAAAAACCGATGGTCGCCAGCCTCATCACCATTGCCAGCCAGGGAGTTCTGGAAAACATCCGTCATGGCTTTTGCCATTTCTTCAGGATTATTCAGGGCATGCCGCCATCCTTTCAGAGTGGCCTGGCGAAAAGCCTCCACCAGCTCTGGATCGTCCCGGGTGAGCCGGGTGGTGGCAAAAAGCGAGTCACCATAAAAATCGATGCCGTAATCCAGCGGACGCAGTGCTGCCACAGGGACACCGGCTCTGCGGGCTTCCATCAGAAGACTGCCCAGGTATACGGGTACCACCTCATAACGACCGGTGGTGAGGTCTTCCAAGGTAAAGCTGCCGCTTTTTTCCGTGTATGGGAGTTGTCCGGGATCGATGCCTTCAGCAATGAGCATGGCCTGCAGCTCCACATCCAGCAGGTCGTGGTGTCGGCGGGCGACGGTGAGATCCAGTAAATCCACCAGTGTGGTCATGCGGGTTTCTTCCAGCCGATAATAGGCCACGGCACTCCGCTGAAAAATGGCTGCCACCACCGAAAGAGCTTCCCCCTGTTCATTGGCCATCAAAATGTCCACCGCTCCCACACCAAAATCTGCCCTGCCGGACTGCACTTCTTCAGTGGCCTGCCGCACTTCTCCATTTTCATCAAAGGCAGAGCGTATGGTAACATCCAGCCCGGCATCAGCGTAATACCCCTGCCACAAAGCAGCGTAATATCCCGCAAACTGAAACTGGGGCTCCCAGCGCAGCTGCAGGGTGACCGGCCTGAGAGGGGCCGCCTGCGGCAGTGTTCCCCCAGTGGCAGATGCATTGATCATCGTTATGTTCAGCAGGCACACCAGGGAAATAGCAACTGCTAAAATGGTTGGTTTTGAGCGCATGAATTCTCTGCCTCCATTTCGTAAGCGGCAGGCCTGTTAATCCAGCTCCAGTTGGTTCAGCAACTCCCGCAGTGATTTCAGTTCCTCTTGTGTCAGGGTGATGCCTTTGCCCATTTTGGCATGCTCAGGGGCCCAGTCCCGCAGGTCATACTTGGGGGATCGGTCATTCCAGCTCACCAAATTCAATTCTTTTGTCCAGCCTTTGCTGCCCTCTCCGATCAGTCCCAGATGTTCCGTAATCTCATATTTGATTTCTGCCATTGATTTCGCCTCCTTCTTGGATAGTTCCATTCACACAAGGTGTTGATTGATTTCTTTTGAATCTGCTTCGTGTGATGCCTGCGGCTGTCATTCATGTCACTAATTGCCTGCAGGCCCATCTCCCATTGTGAATAACCGTTGAGGATTACGCACCACCATTCACTCATTCGACAAAAAAGAGTAAACTCCTTCAACCCCGGCTGATCATTTAGTCTTTTGATGTGCAAGCCTTCATTTTAAAGACTTTTCGACGGTTGCATGATGGATGGAAAAGTGATAGGCTTCAATTGTCTTTCTCTGTTGAAACTTCTTAATCCCAGTGATTCTTTGACATCCCGGAAGGAGCATTTGATGGACACAAAATTGCACCTGTTTACTCTCAACGCCGCTGATTGGGCAGAAATGGAAGATCGATTCGCCCATATGGCCCGCCATGGGTGGATGATTCACCGAATGATAGGCGGCATTGCCATTTACAAAAGAGTTCCTCCCCGAAAACTTACCTTTGGCATAGCTGTATACCCTGAATCATTGGTTTTTGAAGGGTTTGATAAACGCAAAACCCAAGCATACATCCAACAGGCGGAGATGAGCGGCTGGCAATTGGCGGTCTCCAAATATAACTTGCAGGTTTTTTACCGACAGGCTGAAGAAGCAGCCATGCCCGACTCAGTCTCCAACAAAATAGACCCACCGGCTACAGATTCCCTCTGCCGTTCTTTTCAAATGGGCAATATTGCTTCCCAGCTGAAGCTGGAAACCTTCAGCTTTGGGGCACTGCTTCTGTTGAACCTGTTTAACGGCTCTCGCATGCTGCCCCTGTCCTCCTGGATTTTACGCACCAATGCCGGTCTGTTGATCATGGTATGGTTTCCCCTGTTCCTGCTGTTTTTTGCTGCCAAGATCACAGCCAACCTGCTCATCCTTCGTCGCATTCGACAGGGATCATCAGTGGCATCCTACCCCCGGCGGCGGTCACCAGTGATGGTACTCCTTCAAAATACTGCTTACCTGCTGGCCTCCCTGGTGGTTTTATCGGTTACGGCAACTCTTTTGGTGCAGGTACTTCAGGAAGACGGCCGCCAGATTCTCTTTGGGTTGCTTCCCTTGTTCCTTGCCATGGGAGCCGCTTTAGGGGTGCGCCGGTATTTTGCCGGCAAAAAAATGGATGCGGCAGTCAAAACGGTCCTGGTTGTTCTCACTGTTTTTCTGGTGGTCACAGCCACTTCCCATGTGACCCTTCGTCGTTCGTTGCCTGCCGACTCACCGACGCCGCCCCCGGAAGATCTAACCCTGCTCACTTTGGAAGATTTTGGGGTCACCTCCACCGTCACTCATGCTGACTATCACCGGCAATCAAGCCTGCTGGTGCCTCATCAACAAGAATATCATGAAACCAGCCCGCAGCTGAACATGCGCCTGGCTGTGTCTGAGGCCCGAAGTTCCAGAATCGCATCACAGCTTTACCGAATGACACTTAATGATGACCGCATCTTTAACCCCCAACTGGCATCTGCCGAGGCGGATTTTCCCGAAGCCTGCCATGCCACCTATATGATCCCTGTATATCATGCCCCCGACGGGTCTACAGGGGGCACCCTCATCATTCACCAGGGAACTTATGTGGTTCAGTTGACATTGAACATGGATGTAAGGGATCCACATGTTCATGAACTTTTAAAAGCGTATTTGGAAACACTCTCCTGATTCAAGCTTATCACCAGATCACCACTGAATAGCTCAGCGCAGAAACATCCGACCTGTTTCTGCGCTTTTGTATGTTTTTTATCAATGCACCAAACTATTCGCCAGAGAACCACGTCTGTAAGATGTCTGACAATACGGTGTACACCAACGCTTATGAAGGGAGTCATCACCTGGAATGGCTAATAAAACCAAGGATAAAATGATTGAAACTTATCTGCTGGAGGACCGACAGATGCACTACCGACTGGCATTCAGCTATGTAAAAAATCAGGAGGATGCTCTGGATATTATCCAGGAATCTGCCTGCAAGGCACTGTTGTCAGTGGATTCCCTGCGGGACACTGCTCAAGTTAAATCCTGGTACTGTCGCATTATCATCAACACCTCGCTGGACTTTCTGCGAAAGCGAAAGCGAATGGTGGTCATGGATGAACAGTTGCTCTGCCAACTTGACACGGGTGCCGTTGATCACTATTCCAATTTTGATGTCAATCAGGCCCTGGAACAGTTGCCCGAGGAGTACCGAAGTGTAATTGTTCTCCGGTTCTTTGAGGATTTGAAGCTGGCAGAAATTGCTGAGGTGCTTCAAGAAAATGTCAGCACCATTAAAACACGTTTATACCGATCGCTGAAACTGCTTCGATTGGAAATCGACGCCGAGGAGGTTCAATAATGAAAAACAACACTATCGATGACCTTAGACAAGCTTATCTTGACACTCCCATTCCTGATGAACTGGAATGGAGCGTTAGAAATGGGCTTTCTGATGCCCGTAAGCAACAGCAGCAAAAACGTTTGCGTATCCAACTTCAAAGGACCATCGGCGTTGCCGCTTCTTTATTACTGCTGCTGACCCTCACCTTAAACACCAGCCCAGCCTTTGCCAGTGCCCTTTCAGAAGTGCCAGTGGTGCGTCATGTTGTCCGGGTGTTGACCTTGCGCGAGTACCACTTCGAAGAAAATGGCTATCATGCAGCGCTTTCAGCTCCCGAAATTGAGGGACTCAACAATAAAGACCTGGAACTAGCCTTAAACGACAAGTATGCCACGGAGCTTAAGACCCTCTATATGGAATTTGTGGAAGGCATGAAAGAAATCGAGGAAAACGGGGGTGGTCACCTGGGAGTGACCAGCGGATATGAGGTGAAAACCGACACAGAGCGTCTTCTCACCATTGGTCGCTATGTGGAGATTATCGTTGGATCTTCTTCCACTGTTTATCGTTATGACAACATCGATAAAATCGAAGAAACCTTCATCACGTTGCCCAGCCTTTTCACTGGTGATGACTATGTTCACGTCATCAGCGAGTCCATCAAGTCCCAAATGATCGCAGCACATGAGGCAGATCCCGATATGATCTACTGGGTGGAAGGAATTGGGGAAGAACCTTCCATGCAGCTCTTTGAAACCATCGACCCCAATCAAAATTTCTACCTGACCGAAGATCATCAACTGGTGATTTCCTTCGATAAGTATGAAGTAGCCCCTGGGTATATGGGGATGATTGAGTTCACCATTCCTTCAGAACTTTTGCAAAATCTATTGGTAAGCGATGTATACGTCAGGTAAAACACGTCGAAACCAATGATCATCTTTCTTGAGAACTGACACTAAGCAATCGAAAAAGGGACTGTTTCTAAAACAATTGAAACAGTTCCTTTTCTGATAGTCCTTTCTAATAGGCAATGTCCACACCTTCCACAAAGATTTCATGGGTGAACAGGTAGCGGCGTATATCCAATTTGACAGTTTCTTTGTTGAAGACAATGTTGCGATTAAAGTAGACAGTGATTCCGTCGACATCGAACTTGTTGAATTTGGATGAATCCTGGGGTTCGCCTTCACTCACCGAGGGAAGATTGGGCGCCAGTCAGCAATTCTTCACTTCCACCTGCTGTACCGTCAGGGCATTGATATGCTTCTTTTTTATATAGGCTGCCAGTTTGTCAGAAATGACCAGATTCATGGGTTTTCACCTCCGCGATTTACTAATAATTGATTCATACCCTCTCAACGGAAAAATGCTCATTCAATTGACATATGATATCGCTTCATGACAGCTTCTGCAGTTTTCAGACCATCCACCGCCGCCGACATAATACCCCCGGCGTAGCCACAGCCTTCTCCCGCAGGGTAGAGGCCCCCCACTGCACTTTCGTGGTCTTCGCCCCGTAACACACGGACAGGGGAAGAACTTCGAGTTTCAACACCGGTGAGCAGAGCATCTGCCAGAGCAAAGCCTTTCATGGAGCGATCCCAGGCCTTCAGGGCTTCCTGAAGTACTGTGGTTACATAGTCTGGCAGGCACTGGTTCAAATCAGCCATCACTACACCCGGGCGGTAAGTGGGGCGCACACTCCCCGGTTCCCGGGAGATTCGGCCTGCCAGAAAATCTTCCACCCGCTGAGCCGGCGCCTGATAGGTGCCGCCTCCCATTTCAAAGGCTTTGGTTTCCCAGTATCTCTGAAAGGCAATGCCTGCCAAGGGATGCGCTTCATGAAAATCGGCAGGAGTCACCGATACCAGCAAAGCGCTGTTGGCATTCTTGCCTTTTCGCCCATGGGCGCTCATGCCATTGGTGACCACGCCGCCGATTTCGGAGGCGGAGGCCACCACCTGGCCGCCGGGACACATGCAAAAACTGTAAGCTCCTCTTCCCTGGGGGTGATGCCAAGACAACCGGTAGTCTGCCGCTCCCAGAACCGGCAGGCTGGCGGCTTCCGGCCCATACTGAATGGCGTTGATGAAGGCCTGGGGATGTTCAATGCGCACGCCGATGGAAAAGGGTTTGGCTTCCATGGGAACTCCCTGTTGGTGAAAACGCTGGAACAGGTCGCGGGCACTGTGTCCCATGGCAGCAATAACCACCGTAGCTTCCAGTGGTTCCCTCTTTTTAAGAGTGATGCCTGTGACCCTGCCGGATTTCATTAGCAGGCCATCCACCTCATGGTCAAAAAGTACCCTCCCCCCCAGGTTTTCGATGTTTTTCCGAATGTTCACCACCACCTGCCGCAGCTGGTCGGTGCCAATGTGGGGCTTGCTGTCATAGAGAATCTCTTCAGGTGCCCCGTTTGCTGCCAGGGCCTGCAGCACCCAGTGACACCGGGGATCGTTGATGCGGGTGGTGAGCTTGCCGTCGGAAAAGGTGCCGGCTCCCCCCTCGCCAAACTGAACATTGGACTCTGGGTTGAGAACTCCCTCTTTCCAGAAACGGTACACCTCTTGTACCCGCTCCGGCACAGACTGCCCTTTTTCCAGCACCAGGGGCTGATAGCCCTGTTGTGCCAGCATAAGAGCAGCGAAAAGTCCGGCAGGGCCGGCCCCAATCACCACCGGCGGGTGATCCAACCGGTGACTTCCCTTCACCACCGCCAGCTCAGGTGACGGTGGGCAGGGGATGACAGTGGATTTGGGCGACCGCTTTAACACCTTTTTTTCATCGGTCACTTGGATATCCACCTGGTACACCAGTTGAATACGGTCTTTACGCCGGGCATCCACCGAACGCTTGTGGATTCGCCAGCTGATCAGGTCTTTTTCAGAAAGGCGGAGCAACTTCAGGATAGCCTCTTTCAGATCCTGGGGCTGCTTCGCCGGGATTTTTAGGTTTTGAATGCGCAGCATGGTTTCATTCCTTTCCAGAGCGGCGTGGTGCGGGTTATCTGTACGCGTTGTATCCACTCATTGTCCAGTGACTACTGCTTTTATTGTAAGTGTTTTATGTCGACAGTCAAGGGAAACATTATTGGATTGCTATTGACAAATAATAATTCCGTGATATTATATAGTTAGTTAAGCTAACTAAATAAATAAGGAGTGCGTCTACATGAAGAATGAAATTAGAATTGCTGCCGATACAATCGCTCTATTTTGCAGACTGCAGATGGTTTTAAAGAAAAATCTTCCTATTCGCTCAAGCGAGATGGGCGTCTTAATTTTTGTTCATCAACAAGATCATCCAGTGACCCCCTTGATGGTCAGCCATTTCTTTCAAATGGCCAAACCCTCTGTCACCACTATTATTAACGAACTCGTCAAAAAAGAGTATTTGACAAAAAATATCTCTCATGAAGATCGAAGAAGTTATTTTATTTCGTTAACCAACAAAGGCTCAGATCTGGTAGACAAGACTCATAAGGAATATTTTCGCATGATCGAACTGCTTCGAGATGAGCTTGGTGAAATCGATTTTGCTTGTCTCATAGAACTTCTGGAGAGATCAAATCAAGTTCTCAGTATGGAGAGATCAAAATGAAGATACTGGTGACAGGTGCATCCGGCAATGTTGGCAAGTATGTCGTAAAATCACTGCTTCAAATGGGACTGCCCACAGTGGCCGCTGGCACAAATATTAAGCGTCTGAAAACTGAGTTCGGGGGAAAAGTCGATTTTGTCATGCTGGACTTTCAGGATCAACATACTTTTTCAGAAGCTTTGAAAGGCATTAACAGAGTTTTTCTGATGCGACCGCCACATTTGGGTAAACCTGAAGACCTGTATCCTTTTATTGATGCAATGAAAAAAGAAAACATTCAGATGGTCTGCTTCCTTTCCCTCATGGGAGTTGAAAGCAATCCCCTGCCACCACATCACAAGATTGAGAAGTATATTGAACATGTCGGACTTCCTTTTGCACATCTGCGGCCAGGCTTTTTCATGCAAAATCTAAGTGGTATTCATTCCAAAGAGATTCAGGAGAAAAATGAAATATTTGTTCCGGCAGGAAATAGTCGAACCAGCTTCATTGATGCAGAAGATATAGGTCTTAGTGCCGCAACTCTTCTGCAACAATATAATCAATATCAGAACACAACCCATACCATCACCGGAAGTGAATCGCTAAGCTACTATGAAATAGCCGAAATCCTCAGCCAAGTGTCAGGAAGAACCATCAAGTATGTCAAGCCAAGTATTTTGAAGTATCGCAATCATTATATTCAACAACGCAATATTCCGAAAGCGTATGTTCATGTGACAGTTGCACTTTATTTAATGACTCGTTTGGGAACAGCAAAGCATATAACTGATGACTTCTTTCGGTTAACCAATCAGCAGCCCCGCACATTTCGGGAGTTTGCACAGTCAAATCAGGACATATTTGAAAGAGTTAATACTTGATGCGTTAAATGCATCTACTCGAAATGGATTTCAGGAGGTCTTTCATTGAATTACTTGGGACAATTATTGGGTCAGTTGCTTCGTGTAATCTATCACCTTGTTGGAAATTATGGTGTTGCGATCATTCTTTTTACGCTTTTGATGAAACTTCTTATGGTTCCGTTGGCCTTTCTTCAATCAAAGTCAACACAAGAAACAAAGTTATTACAACCAAAAATGAAAATGATTCAGGAAAAATACAAACATGATCAGGAAATTCTCAGTCAAAAAACAATGGAGTTATACAAAGAACAACACATTAATCCATTTAGCGGATGTTTGCCCCTCATTATTCAAATGCCCATTGTTCTGGGGCTGTTTACTGTTTTGCGAAGCCCCGAAATATATGTGTTTTCTGCAACATCAGTTTCTACCTTGCTTCAGACCCACTTTCTGTGGGTGCGGGATTTATTCTTGCCTGACCCGTGGATTTTTCCCATATTAGCCGGACTAACCACCTTTTTTTCAAGCCAATCAGCCTCTTCAACATCAACATCAAAAGATCGCTCAATGCTTTCCATCCTTCCAGTTATGATGTCATTTATGATTTTCTGGTGGAGTCGCAGCTTTCCAGCAGGTTTAACTTTATACTGGGTCACCGGCAATATATTTCAGCTTTTCCAGCAAAGAGTTTTAAACCACTTCATCTTCACGCAAACTAAAACTGCCAGCCACCCATGAATGGAGGTTAAGGACCATGATTAAATTAAGCGACTTTTTGCCCATGTTCACTAAACATCAGCTATTTTTGAAGGAGAAATATAAGGAATCGGGTGATATCTATACATTTGTTTTCGAAACCAGAAACGAGATTTTTTGGAAAGCTGGTCAACATGGGATTTTTACGATAAAACATAAACGTATCAGAAAACCCACCCGAGCCTTCAGTATTGCTTCAGCTCCATCAGAAGGACATATTAAGATTTCCATGCACATTACCAGTCATCCAAGCGAATTCAAAAAAGTGCTTTTTGATTTCGAACCAGGGATGTCACTAATAATGAGAGGTCCCATCGGATCGCTCTATATCCATAATCAAATACCTCATTTGTTTATTGCTGGCGGAATTGGAATCACACCATACAGGCCAATGATTATAGAACTGGCTTCACAGATGGAACCGTTGTCATACGTAAACCATTTGATACACATGGACAGTAAGCAAGATTTTCTATATCGCAAAGAAGTGGAGGACATCATTCAAAACTCTTCTCTCACGATCGCATATCCAACTGAAAGAGAGAATATGCTTCACGAGATTCAGACATTTGTATCAACCCATGGCAATAACGCTGATTACTATCTTGTGGGCCCTAAATCGATGGTCACCGCCATTGAAACAGCTCTTAAAAAAGGTGGTGTCAAACGAATTCACATTAAGAAAGATGTCTTTATAGGCTATTGAACAACTATGAAAGAAAAAGGAACAGCCAGTGGTGATCACTGGCTGCTCTTCTTTTTCATCTGAGTATCAGTCATTTTTTTCCAACAGTCTTTTTCGAAAAAGCGGTTTGATTCCACCGTTTGATAATATCTCCATCACATACGTTGAAAGCTGTTCACATTTCAGCGTTTCTCCGGTACTGTGATTAATCAGCAGGCCTTCGGCAACGTCCAGTGATATTTCATCCCCATCAGTCACCTTTTGAGAAACACCCGGACAAACAATAGCCGGCAGCCCCAGATTAATGGCGTTTCGGTAAAAAATCCGAGCGAATGATTCCGCCACCACTGCCCCCACGCCTGAATGAAGCAAAGTGATGGCCGCATGCTCCCGGCTGGAACCACAGCCAAAGTTCTGACCGGCCACTACAAAGTCTCCAGGTTTCATGCGCCCTCGCAGAGAGGGGTCCACCCCTTCCAGGCAGTGGTCTGAAATCTCTGCCGGGTTGGTGATTTCAATGTACCGCCCCGGATATATCTGGTCTGTGTCTATGTGGTCACCCACGATGTGAACGGTGCCTTTGTCAAGCTTCATGCAGATTCACCTCCCCAATGTTTTCGCGGATCTGTCAGTTTCCCCATAAGGGCTGAAACAGCTGCTACCGCAGGTGATCCCAGGTAAATGGCACCGCCGGTGCTGCCCATGCGGCCAGGAAAGTTCCGATTGGTGGCAGAGATGCACACTTCTCCCTCGGCAATAACCCCTTCATGCGCTCCCAGACAAGGCCCGCAGCCTGGAGTGGAAATGGTGGCCCCGGCTCTCATCAAATCTTCAATGTAGCCCTTCCTATTGGCTTCAAGGAACACTTCGCTGGAAGCAGGAATCAGTACCAGACGGCAGTCGGGATGAATCTTTTTGCCACGAAGTAAATCAGCTGCAACAGCAATGTCTTCCAGCCTTCCACCGGTACAGGAGCCTATGAAAGCCTGGTGAACTGGCACTTCTTCCACCTGGTCAATGGGCATTACATGATCCACCCGGTGAGGCACTGCCAGTTGAGGCGACAGACCATTCACATCAAACACATGGCTTACCGGGTATTCAAAGTCGTCATCGGTGACAGGCACTTTAAAGTCAGTGCCATAGCGCTGGCTCACATAACTAAGAACGGCTTCGTTGGGAACCATAAAAGCGGTTTTGGCGCCCATTTCCACCGCCATGTTGCACAGTACCATCCGATCGCTGACGCCTAAGCCTTCCACATAGGTGCCGCAAAACTCAATGGCCTTGTACACAGCGGCACTGGCCCCCAGCTGGCCCATGACATGAAGTATCACATCCTTGGCCAAAGTTCCCTGTGGCAGCACGCCGTTGATTTCTATTTTCATCACTTCCGGTACCCGCATCCACATTTCCCCTGAAATGAGAATGGTGGCCATGTCTGTGGCACCCACCCCGGTGCCGAAAGCGCCAAAAGCTCCATGGGTGGTGGTATGGGAGTCTGTAGCCACCAAAATCATTCCCGGCCGCACAATGCCGGCCTCTGGCATCACTTGGTGACAAACACCCGTATTGATGTCGAAGTGGTGAGTGAGACCCTGTTCCCTGACAAACTCCCGCATTTCTTTGTGAATCTGGGCAGATCGAATGGTGGGCGCAGGAGCATAATGATCAAAGACAAAACAAATTTTTTCCGGATCCCATACCCTGGTGCCCCCCATTTCCCTGAAAGAGTAGATCGTCTGAAGGTAAAGGTCGTTGACTTCGGCGAAATCCACCTTCACTGTTACAATCTCTCCGGCTTTGACCTGGGGTTCCCCCGCAGCCCGCGCCATGATTTTTTCAATGGCATGCATGTTGTTCATCCTCTCAGTTCATTGGTAGATTCAGTATATCAAAAATGATGCAGACCCGGCCTTTTGATTGTCTCTTGTCCTTTGCCGGGTCACAGCTTGTGGGACTGATCAGCGGAGGAACAAGTTGATGAGGAAACTGGCCAGAATCAACATAAAGGCTCCGCCAATGCGGGATGAAATCTGCGCAAAAGGCATCAGTATCATCCGATCTGCTGCTGACAGCACGGCCACGTCTCCTGTACCGCCCATATTAGCCATACAAAGGCCTGCTGTAATGGAGGATTCGATGGGATAGAAGCCCATGAGACGGCCCACAAAACCAGAGCCCAGAATAGCGGCAATCACTACAACGACGACAAGAATAATGTACTGAATGGTGAAGGCTTCAATGATTTGCCCCAGATTTGTGAAAGCAATTCCAATACCCACTAGAAGAGCACCCGTCGTGTAGCCCATGATGAAACGAAACCACTGATTGGCAGCAGATTCGTACTTATGGGGAAGCCATCCAAAAGCTTTAAAAACAGCAACTGTAATAATCATTAGTGCGTAGGGGTGGACAGCGGGGATAAATTTGCCAAGGAAGTTACCCCAGGTGAAGAACACAGTAGCCATCAGCATTCCCATTCCCATAAGCTTAATATCAAGCGGCAGTTCTTTTTCCGGGACAATTTCTTTTTCTGCCACATCATTTTTTGCGATCATTAGTTCTCCTTCGCCTGATAGACTGGGTTTGTTTTTACCCAGTTTGTTCAGTAAGCCGGCAGCCACAATGGAAACTGCATTCCCCATCGCAAGTGCTGGCACCATGATTGACAACACACCTTCGGGCTCCAGATTCAACGGTTGGGCGAAAATCTGGGATAGTGGCACGGCACCAGCTCCCATGCCTCCTCCCATGATGGGCAAAGCGATGAAAAGCATGGCTTCTTTTGCTCCAAATCCGATGGCAGCTCCCACCACAGCAGCAGCTCCCATGGCGGCAATAACGCCACCCAGAATGGCTGGCAAATATCGAACGGAAGCTTTAATGAGGAGCTTGCGATTCATTCCCAATATACTGCCGGTGATAAGAGCTGCAATGTAAAAATCCAGGAAGCCACCGCCGCGCATAAAGACTGACATGGTCTCTACGGTTGCTTCAGGCAGTATGTTGTAGTGGACCAATGCGGCACTGCCAAAGATACAGACAATGGCTCCACCTCCCAGATAGGTGTTCACAATAGGGGTGTGGGTACCAATTTCAAAGAAGATGGCCCCTAAGATGATCATAGAGGCAAAGGCCCCAATCATTCCCCCGGGAAGACGTCCGGTCATGATGGCAGCCAGGGTCACGGCAGCCAGCACTGCAAAGAGGGGTACAGGGAACCCAATAATGGTGTAAGCTTTGCTTTCCAGTTGTGCAGCTTCCTGAATGTTTTTTTCATTGATAACAGCCTGTTCATTCATGTTCATAATCCTCCTTTAAAATATGTTTTCTTTGGTTCCAGTGATAATAAGTCCGGTCTTGCAGTTAGACGTGAACCCTCTTCCTCCTTTCCTTTGCGATTTTCTGATTATGTGGCATCATTGATCGTTCCCTGTATCGCACCTATCAATTGCAAATCCCGTGCCAATTTCATCTTTGGCTCCATTGGCGGACTTCAGCCGTCGGCTTCAACAAAAACAGAACAGAGGGCTACATTTTGTAACCCTCCGTTCCATTCTGTTAATAGGCAACTGCCTTTAGCAGTTCATCTGTTTGAGCAGCCGCGAAAGATGGACGGGCGAAATCCCCAGTTGCTCAGCTGTTTTTTTTCGGTATCCATGATGCTGCATTAACGTTTCCTTAATAATCTGTCGTTTCAGATCAGCCAGCGTGCCTTCCAGGGGAATCGTAACCCCGTTTCCACTTTCCCAGCCGATTCTCCCTTCCAGGGCTTCCGCCACCAGTTCCCGGTCGATGTGCCCATCCTCCGGCATCAGCGCTACCAGGCGCTCCATGGTATTTTCCAGCTCACGCACATTGCCTTCCCACCAGAAATTTTTTAGCAACTCCATCCCTCCCAAAGTGATCTTGCAACTGTTGGGTGTGCGTTCTTTCGTCTCGTTAAGCGGCATCTCCTGGGGCTGGAACTGGTTGCCGTGTTTCTTCATAAAGAAATCCACCAGCAGGGGAATATCTTCACGCCGGTCACGCAGGGGCGGCATCTCAATTTCCAGGGTATTGAGTCGATAGTACAGGTCCCCTCGAAACTGCCCCTTTCGAACCCGTTGACTCATATGTGAGTTGGTGGCTGCAATGACCCGCACATCCACAGGTAGGATTTTGGCGGAACCAACCGGTCGGATTTCTCGTTCCTGCAGTACGCGCAACAGCCGCAGCTGTATCTGCTCACTGATGCCGTCAATCTCATCCAAAAATATAGTTCCCCCATGAGCCAGTGCAAAGAGCCCCTTTTTTCCTCCTTTGGCAGCACCTGTGAAGGCACCTTCTTCATACCCGAAAAACTCACTTTCCATGAGGCTCTCCTGAATGGTGGCACAGTTAACGGCCACAAATGGTCCCTGTGCCCGATCACTCAACTGATGCAGGCAGTGAGCCGCCAGTTCTTTACCGGTGCCGCTTTCTCCTGAGATCAGCACTGTGGCCCTGGAGGCTGCATAGAGGCGAATTTTGGTAGTTACCTCCCGGATACGCTCTGACTGGCCGATGATGTCCTTCAGCTCATACCGGGCATAATGGCCCTTGAGATATAAACTGGATCGAATCTGTTGTTCCAGCTCCTGAATGCGGGTGATATCTTTGAAAGTGGACACCGCGCCCTTAACAGTGCTGTTATGGAGAATCGGCACCCGGTTGACGAGTATGGTTCGGTTACCACCGATTGCCTGCAGCTTTCCCAGCTCTGGCTCACCGGTTTGAATGACTTGGTTCATACGGGTATTGGGCAGATGATCCACTGCCTTTTTCCCCAGCAGCTGCTGTCCACCGATACCAAAAACCGTTGCCGCCACCGGGTTTACTGCCGTGATGCAGCCATTTTCATCTACGGCAACAATTCCTTCCTGAGCGTAGTTCAGCACGGCACTCACATACTCTTTCTGATACTGTTCCTTTCGCCGTACCTCCACCGCTTTTGCGGCTTCTTCCAAGCCTCTCTCCAGCGCCTTCAGGCCACAGTGATAGGTTCTTACCTGAAAACCGTATGCTGCAGCCTCATGGGCGTAGCACGCTTCCGTCACAATCAGCTCAATCTGCTGGGCTGCCAATGTTCGAAACATCAATTCGTTGTTAGGCCCTTTCCTGATAAGCACTTCTCGAAATCGGATTCCCAGCAGCTCTTCAATCAGGTCGACTGCCAGGTGCCTTTTGCGCTCAAAAAACATGGCAATCGAGTCGGCTGTAAGGCTGGCCCTGTAAAGCTCTTCCATAATGGTGCAATCATCCACCTGCAGCTGAATCACAGGAATGTGAAATAAACGCTGAACTTCTTCTGCATCAGGCCCTTCATATAAAATGGCTTCCCATTTTGACGAGCGTTCCATCATCTCTCTGGGTACTTGCCCCTTCTGTTGGATTAGGAACGGCTGGATGCCAATGTCCGACAGCGAACCCTGTTGGCGGATCAGTTCCATAAAATCGGGGCTGGTGGCCAGTAGTGCAAGGTGTCTATTCATGAAGTACGCCCTCCTGATTTTCCTTAACGCTGCGCCATATATTGGTTCGGCTGGTACCCAGTCGCTTAGCCGCCTGCGTGGCACTGCCGCCCTCCCGTTCCAGTACGGTACAGATAATCTGGCGTTCCATGTCTTTCAACGTACCGGTGAGTTGTATCATTTCGCTGCTGGATAACGCATGCGAAGCGACCTGGGGTGTTTCCATCACCAGGCTCAGCAGTTGATCGTCTATTTCAGAATCTTGGGGAGCGTAAAGGAGCAGCCGTTCCACCATGTTCTCCAGCTCACGGATATTGCCTGGCCAGTCGTAGTCCTTCAACCGCCGAATGGCTCCCGAACTCAATCGCTCAGTCAGAGATGGACCTGTGACAGTCCGACTGCTTCGTTTTTTCTCCATGGCTGTGAGGAGAGCTTTCATGTCTTCCAGCCGGTGGCGCAGGGGAGGCAGTTGTAGGTGCAGGACATTCAGGCGGTAATACAGGTCCTGGCGGAAGTGTCCTTCTCTGGCCATTGTCTTCAGATCCCGATTGCTTGCAGCGATTACCCGCACCTTTACCGGCTGCAGCCTGGAACCACCCACAGGCCGCACTTCTTTTTCCTGTAGAACGCGTAGAAGCTGCATTTGCAGGTTTGGGGGTATCTCCGAGATTTCATCGAGAAAGATGGTTCCCCCATCAGCCTGGCAAAAAAGACCCTTTTGCCCGCCTTTTCGCGCACCTGTGAAAGCTCCTTCTTCATAACCAAAAAGCTCGCTTTCCAGAAGAGTTGCCGGTAGCGCCGCACAGTTGACCGCCACAAAGGGGCCTTCCCGGTGGCGACTTTTCTGGTGAATGGCCTGTGCCATCATTTCTTTTCCAGTGCCGCTTTCTCCCAATATCAGCACGCTGGCATCCGAGCGTGCGTATTTTCGGGCCTTTTCCATCGTCTGACGAATGATTTGGCTGTTACCTGTGATATCATCAAAAGTGTACCTGGCCGCATTGGATCTGGGTCTAAGCTCTTCTCGGATCATTTCCTCATATTCCAGAATTTTAGTCACATTCTGAAAGGTAGATACCACCCCGGCCACTTCTTCCCCTAAAAGGATGGGAACATGGTTGGTTAGTACCTGGGCTTGATTCATTTTAGTCATCATGCCAAGCTTCATCTGTTTACTTTTCATGACTTCCTGAATCACGTTGTGATCACTGAACTCCGACGCACTTCTTCCAATAATCTCATAAGGCTTTAACCCGATGATCTCTGCAGCAGCCCGATTGCAGATAGCCACCCTTCCCTGGGGATCCACCGTCATGATCCCTTCATTGGCACAATCCATGATGGCATGAATCTGCTGGTTTTCTGACTCTTCCCGCCGCTTGATTTCCGATAAACGCAAGGCTTCAAGCCCAGCTGAAAGAATGGCTTCTTTTCCTGTTTTAATTAAAAAGCTGGGTATCCCCCTGTGAGCAGCTTCCTTACAGCAAATCACACCACCCACCAACACATTCATTTGCTTTTGCTGAATCAGGTCAAAAGCTCCTTCGATGTCTTCTTCCACCTGCAAGGGAAGCACTTCAAAGGTCACGTTCAAAGTTGCTTCCACCACATCCAGCTGACAAAACATGCCAGGAAAGCCCACCAAGCCAATCCGTTGATCAACTTGGCGCGCTTCCATGGCAGCACGAATCACATCAAAAATGGAAATTTGCATCTCCACAATTGGGCTTTTGATTCCCTGAGATTTTAGAAGGTTTGCTGTACCGCCTCTGGCAATAAACACATCCGCCATGCCCCTGCGTTCCAGTTCCATGGCTTTTTGGAGTCCTTGGGAGAGAAGTCCGTGGATAATCTCAATATCCCGATACTCCCGCAACACTTCTTTGGCCAGTGAAATCATTTCTTCATAGGGGGCAAGGTAATAGATTTTCCTGTTCACGAATGCCACCACTTTCTTGCAGCTTTCTTCATTTGAAAATAGAGTGTATTCCACTATATCATTCGACCATTCTTCGCACACTTTCATCTCTTATCAGAGTTCCAGTACTTAGTGACTGAAAAAGTTCAGGCTTCCACTTCGTTGAGAGTTTAAATTGCTTGTATCATCAAAAACTTGTTCTATGGTTTGTTTGCAGTTTCCACTGACACATCGTCAGCATAATGATTGTATTCTAACATATTTTTACCTCTCAATAACATCTGAGGTTTGGTGCTTTAGCATCTGCTATCAGACACTCACTCAGTTCCACATTATTGAAAGGTTGAAATGCGTTGATTCAAATCTTCTGCCAGTTCCCGAAGTTGTGCACTTGAAGAGGCAATCTCTTCCAATGATGAAGTCTGTTCTTGTGTAGCTGCAGAAACACTGTGTATTTCTTCCACAATTGCCTGGCTTTTATTTTCGATAATAGACGCAGACTTTGCAACCTGTCTGCTGAAGTCCACTTCTTTACTGATAGATGCAGTCACAGCAACCAGGTTTTCTTTTACCAGATTTGATTTTTCCAGAATCTGTACCAAAGATTCTCCCATATGATGAATCTGCTCGCGGTTACTCTTTACCAGTTCGCCATCAGATATGACCACCGAATGCGCTTCTGCAATATCGCTTTGCATTTTTTGAATTAGTTCATTCACTTGTTGGCTTGATTCACCAACATCTTCCGACAGCTTTCTGACCTCCTGAGCTACAACAGCAAAGCCTTTTCCCGCATCTCCTGCTCTTGCAGCTTCTATGGCGGCATTAAGAGCCAGCAAATTTGTTTGTTCTGATATGCTCTGTATACTTTTGGTAATCATGTCCATACGATTGGAATTATTTGAAATATGGTTCAGGGTTTGTGTTAATTTCTGGCTGCTGTGTTCCAACTCAGTCATTCCCTGTATTGTAACTTGCACTTTTTTCTGTCCCTGGTCTGCATAACAGCTCATCTCTTGACTATTTTTTTGAACAGTCAGTGTCGTCTCGTGAATTTGATGAATCTCACCTGCCAGTTTAGCGGTCACATCAGAGATATCATTGATGACGTTGTTCTGATCCACTACTCCTTCGTTTACTTTAACTGTTGAATAAGCAATGTTTTCTGATGCCTGGGCTGATTGTTGAGTAATGGTAGTGAGCGTTTCAGCAGCATGATACACATGCTCTACTGCTTTGTCCACATGGTTCACAAGTATTCTTAAACTCTCAACGCTTCCAATAATTGCATTTTGAAGCTTTTCTTCCCTTGAGCTAACAGCCTGAATATCAATGGTGGCACCAAAAATCCCGGCAAATTCAGTATTTCTAGTATAGGGTACCGCAATGACTATGGCTAGTTTTCCCGTCGCCTTTGATACCAACATATCAGAAATCTGAGGTCGTCCACTACTCTGAGCCTTTTTGAAAAAGTCCCGGTCTCCATTGTTTACCAGCTGATCTCCTAAAGACGAAAACAGCTGTTGACCGGTACTATCAGTATAGTAGATTAGTGCTATTTCCTTGAACTTTTTCCGTATTTTCTGTATTTCAGACGCTAGTTGATGCGTATGACGGTTATCCATTTGATATTGACTGATAATTTTCATCATACTTTTTTGGATTTCCAGAAGGTTTTTTGTTGTGTGATCACCAATTTTCAGAGTGGTTGTCAGTTTGCCTTTTGCAATACCTTCAACAGCATCAATCACAGGCTTCATTTTGGCTGACTGTTTCTTTCCTTCCCATATTTCAACTCCTATAATCAGCCCCACAATCAATAGGTAATTCAAGCGAAGGCGAGTCATCTCTGGTACGAGCTGTTCCAATAGAACTACAATCAATACAATCATCGTATAAGTGATTAATTTCCAACGATTGATAAAATCACGCAATGTATCACACTCCTTTTCAACTTTCCTTGCCGTTGATGATCAATGGATAGACGTATAAACAGAATATTTTCACACACAAACTACACCGCAGACATTGCATTTCTGTGACTGCGGCGTAGTTTGCATGAAAGAGATTTTTATCTGATCATTATCCTCATTCTTGATTGTTAAAATTGATGCGCGCCACACCAGACTCTATGGCAGCCTGTTTCACGGCTTGAGCCACCTGCTCCATATACCCAGTGTCAAAGGGAAGTGGCAGAATCATATCCACACTCAGCTTATCCCCTACGGCATCTGCCAAGGCTTTGGCGGCGGCAATTTTCATGGCTTCATTGATGTCTGATGCACGAACATCCAAAGCTCCACGAAATACCCCGGGAAAAGCCAGCACGTTATTCACCTGATTAGGGAAATCGGACCGGCCGGTGCCGATGATGTAGGCCCCTGCCTCCCGCGCTTCCTCCGGCATAATTTCTGGTATGGGGTTGGCCATGGGTAACACAATAGCCTTCTCATTCATGGACCGCACCATGTCCTTGGTCACCACATTGGGAGCAGACACGCCAATGAAAATGTCGGCGCCCTTCATGGCATCTGTAAGCGTACCCTCCAGGTTGTTTTTATTGGTTGTCTGTGAGAGTTTCTTTTTGTATGGATCAAGGTCTGGTCGGTTTCGTGAAATGATTCCCTTGCGATCGCACATCAGGAGGTCTCCAATGCCCATTTCTGTCAGCATACCGGCAATGGAATTGCCAGCGGCCCCGGATCCGTTGATAACAGCTGTGATATCACTCATCTTTTTACCAGTCAGCTTCAGGGCATTCACCACTGCCGCCACAGTGACAATGGCAGTGCCGTGCTGATCGTCATGGAACACCGGGATATTCAGGACCTTTTTCAGCTTTTCTTCGATTTCGAAGCAGGCGGGTGCTGCAATGTCTTCCAGGTTGATACCACCGAAAACAGGCTCCATGGCCTTCACAATGCGCACCACTTCTTCTGGATCTTCTGTATCAAGGCAAATGGGAAAGGCTTCTACATTACCAAACTCCTTGAACAGCACACATTTTCCTTCCATCACGGGAATGGAGGCTGCAGCCCCGATGTTGCCCAGACCCAGTACCGCTGTTCCATTACTGACCACAGCAATCAGGTTTGATTTGGCGGTATACCGGTAAACCTCTTCCGGATTAGCTTCAATCCTTTTACAGGGTTCTGCCACCCCCGGTGTATAAGCGATTGACAAATCTTCTTTTGTGTTGACGGGTGTTTTGCTGATAACCGCAATTTTTCCAACCAGTTTCTCGTGCATCTCCAAAGATAATTGATTGTAATTCAAGTCTATTCCTCCATTCTCTTTTGACTAATAACCCCAACACCAGCAGTTGCTTATTGAACTGTCTGTTACGCCTAAAGACATTATACTGCTGAGCACCCTTTCACATTCAGCGCAGCACGCGATGCGAAATCCTCATGCATATGGATAGTAAGCAATTCTCATGCCAAGTCAACAGCAGGCGGAATTCTCCGATCTTTCCGCCCTTGTCACGAAATAGCAGACACCCCGCGTGTACATTTTGAAACTTGCCGTTTCATAATGTTTTTATTATAACAAAAAAACAAGCACCAATGGTACAATGATGATTTTCACGGTTAACTGTCTCGCCAGATGCATCAGACTGACAATCAGAGCATTCGCCTGTAACTCATCTGCCAAGAGCGTCATCACCATGGTGCCTGCAGGCGCGGCTGCCAGAAGACATGTTGTTTTTTCCCATTGTGTGATGCGTCTGAGGACAAGGTATACTCCCATGGAGCTGAAAATGATGAAAATCGAAAACAATCCCGTCAAAACCGCTAACTCAGCATTTACCAGGTGACTGCTTCCTGCCATACTGTTTCCAATGGTAGCACCCATTCCCATTTGAAGTATTAACCGTAATTGCATAGGGGGTCTGTTGAGACCCTCGCTCTTCAATGATACCAGAGCAACAGCCAGAAAAGAACCAATTAGCGGCCCTGCAGGAACTTTTAACTTCAGCGCACCCCACCCTCCAATGATCCCCACAAAAATGGGAAAGAGTGTGCGCACCAGCTCTGGTAACGGCACACACTTTCCTAAAAGGAGATATCGCCATCGTAAAACCTGTTTGATTTTATGCTGGATGAATCGCCTGTATGACTTCAGACAAAACACATGCTTTGATTCATTGATCATTCTTGTGACAAGCAGCGGATAAAGCCAGAGGGTCAGTAAGAATCGACTTAGTTGAAAGAAACCGACATATGCTGTATTGGCATCAATGGAAATGGCAAGCATGGAAATTTCTGACACTCCGGCAGGTGCTACACTCAATACAGTCGTCATCAGATCTTCACCCGTAAGCTTCCCAAGAATCAACCCCATGATAAAAGTGGTGGTAAAAACCCAGACACTGATGGCAATGACCGGTTGAACCATCGATTTCAACTGGTTTAACGATTTCCGGTTGATGCCGACACCAATATAAACACCCAGCAGCATTTGCATCGCAACGACTGTGGTTCCGGGAAGTACCGCCGTCTCCACTCCCATCCCTCGGCACATCAGCACTGTCAACATCGGCCCAAACAAACCTGGAGCTGGCAAACCCAGTATAAAAGCGATTAAATAACCCATTAAACATATGCCCATCAACACTGGAATGTCAGTCATTTCCAATCACCGCTTCTGAAATTTTTCAAGCAATGTTTCAACTGTTACTGTGTCATCTCTGCAGAACTCTTTATTTTACGATAAACCAACTTAAAGAGAGGCGTCAGGAGCACAGCAAGGTTTAATAATGCCAGAAGAACAAACACCGGGCGCTGCAACAGCACCTCATATCGACCACTGTACATGGTAATGGTTCGGGTCATTTCTCTGTCCATACCATTGCCCAGGATAAATCCAAGCACCAGGGCCAACACCGAATAATCAGCCAGCCGCAGCAAAAACGCAAAGACAGTAAAGATTCCCAAAATGTAAATGTCGATGTATAAATGGCGCATGGAGAATGCTCCCACCACCGCTAAAACAATTACAATGGATGACAGAATTTGAGTCGGAACAAAAACAATTTTACTGAAGTACTTGATGAAAATGAGTCCTGCCGCTACCAGGAAAAAAGCTGTAATAATATTTCCCCAGATCACCGCATAAGCAATATCCATATTTTCCCGCATCAGGTATGGCCCAGGTACCAACCCCACCATCAGGAAAGCCGCCATGATCAGAGCTGAGGCTCCGGAGCCAGGGATTCCAAAAGCCATCATCGTGGCCATGGCTCCTCCTTCAGCAGCGTTATTGCTGGTTTCTGCCGCCACAAGACCGGCAGGTTCTCCTTTTCCGAAGTTCTCTTTATTCTTCGAGTAGTTCTGAGCAAATCCATAGCTTACCGTTGCGGCAATCCCTGAACCTGCTGCTGGCAGCAATCCAATAATAATGCCTGCCAGTGCTGAACGTATCGCATTGATTTTATCACTGAAAGGAAACTTGAACCCCTTTAGGATATCAGCGAACTCTGTTTGAACAATAGCGTCTTCACGAAAAATGTTCTTTTTATTGATAATCATCAGAATCTGAGACAGTGCCAATACGCCAACAGTCATGGGGGCCAACGATATTCCTTCATACAGTTCAAAAATACCGAAGGTTCCTCGCGGAGACCCATAAGCTGTTGATCCTATTGTCCCTAACAACAACCCGAAGGAGCCCATTAGTAATGATTTGAACAAATCGCCTTTCAATAATCCAATGATGGCAATTGCAAAAAAGATGACCATCAGGATTTCTGCCGGCCCAAATTTCAGGACAATTTTACCAATGGACTGGATGGTGAACAGGACAAAAACATAGCTAACCAGACATCCGATGGCCGAACTCATGAGTCCAATTCCCAAGGCTTCGTTTTGCCTGCCGTTTTGCGTCATTTCATAGCCATCAAACACCGTGGCAACACCACCGGAAGACCCTGGAATCCCCAAAAGAACCGCCGTTACCCCTCCCCCGTATCCAGATCCTGTATAAATGGATGACAGGAACATAATACTGATGATGGGGTCAAAAAAATACACAAAGGGCAATAGTATGGCAATGCCGGTGGTTCCCTTTATTCCCGGGATTCCGCCAAGACATATTCCGACTACCAGTCCTAAAAAAATGGCTGCGAGTACTTGCCAGTTAAGGATCATGGTCAATCCATCCATCATTGCCGCCGAATTAATAAAGTTCATGAACGACGCCTCCCATTAAATGAAAATGCCTGCAGGCAATCTCACTTTGAAAATAAGAATAAAAAGGATATACACAAAAATCAAAAGTCCTGTTGGTATGGCAAAAAGCTGGAGTTTGCTTTTGGTTCCCATTAGTAGATTCACTGCCAAAACAAAGATAAAGGAAGTTACAAAAAATCCAATAAAAGGGAAGACGATCATGTAAATCGCCGCTAGAATAATCAGCAGCACTTGCTTGTTAGCCATCAATTCTTTCATCGTTGGTTGGTTGTGAATCTGCTTTGTTTCTTTGTTTTGTTGAGTCTGCGGGCTTTTATTGTCTGACACCGACTTCCTGATTTCGATGAACAAGCGAACTGCCTGCACCACCCAAAGCACTAAAACAACCGCCATCAACCCTTGTACCACCAATTTTTCCCGTTGTGCCAATCTGCTGATATCATTGAAGTATGCCATGCTAAAGCCGCCTATAATGACGAGAACCATCATATCTGTGATCTTTTTTTTCATTCGTCGCACCTCTTACATTCAGATTCCTTTCTTCATGAAAACCCTCATCCAGCTCTTAAAGAGTGGTTGCAGCCAAGCTCCCTTTGACCAACCCAGAGACTGCAACCACTTCTTCATTTGATCAAACGAACCTTCTGATTATTTAAATGCTTCTTCAAACTGACGTGCTGCTTCATACACTTCTCTGAACAAATGCTCAGACTCTTCCCGCATGGCCGGCTCAAAAATGTAACCTTCACTCTTCATTTGCTCAGCAAAAGCCGGGTGATTGGCTGCTCGTACCAGTGCCTCAGAAAGAAAATCAAATCGATCAGGATAATCCTCCATGAACTGGCGCTTTACCTGAAAGTTTCGAGGAGAAATCATATTCGGAAAACGAATATCATAACCCAACGCTTCCAGCAGTTCATTGGCAATCGGCATATGGTCATAAGGCGATGTGTCTGAAAGCAGTGCAAGCGCCTCAAAGCTTCCCGGTTCCATGATGGAAACCATGCTTTCATAATCAGTCACATAAAAATCAATATCTCCTGCCATGAAAGCTACCCTTGCAGCACCACCGCCATCATAGGGCACTGAGCGAGTTGTTAAGCCAACTTCACTCAGTACTTCATCAAATACCAGTCCCCATCCTGCACCCACTGGCTGGGTGTAACCGCCGGGGTTTGCTTCCACTTTTTTCAGAAAGTCTTCAAAATCTTCGAAAGGCGAAAACTCGGGGTTCACTGCTATAATTCGATGCCCATTGGACATGCTCCCCATATTGGGAAAATCATCGTACTCATAAGCTCCCCGAATAATGGCTGTTACAAATGCATTGAACTGACCAAAGATAATGTGAGAACCGTCAGCTGGGTCCTGTTGCATATGGGTATTGTAAGCTACAGTCGTGCCGCCGCCTTCACGGTTTTCAACAATAACCGGCACCCCTAATTCCTGCTGAATGTAAGGGGCCAGTGCCCGCGCCTGTCGATCATTGGTTCCTCCAGGGCTATAGGGTACGATGATGGTCAACTGGTTCAATGGCCACTCTTCCATTACTTCAGCAGTTTCAGTTGTCTCTTCTGCAGGTGTTTCCGCGGTCGGTTCCTGTTGTGGTGCAGGTTCAGGTGCAGGCTGTGAACATCCAGTTAAAACAAGGGTCAGCATCAGTACGACAGTCATCCATTTTAGTAATCTCTTTTTCATTATTTTTCCTCCCCGATATTAGTTTAACAGATTAAGCGCTTCTTTTGATTGATCATAGTTCCATGCTTAATATGCCAACCCCCTTTCCGGGCTCAACGCCCGCACCTAATCGAATCATCGTTCTTTCAACTGCTGAAACAACAGAAACCAAGTCATGCATATCGATGTTCCCCATATGCCCCAGGCGAAACATCTTACCGGCATAGGCACCAAGGCCTCCAGCAACCATAACACCTTCCTCATATAGCTTGCTCCTGAAATCAGCGTCGTTGATCCCGTCTGGATAAATCAGATTTGAAAGTGTTGAGGCTCGATATTCACGATCAGCCAGCACTTTAAAGCCCATGGCTTCAAGAGATTTTTGCAGCGCTTTGCCAACTTTTTCATGGCGTTGATAGCGGGTTTCCAAACCTTCTTCCTTGATGAGCCGCACTGATTCTTTCAAGGCCCAGATCAGATTCACCGCTGGTGTGGCAAAGTATTTGGATGGATCATGCATCACAGGCAGCCATTTATAAAAATCAATATAGTACTCCGGTATACTGCCCAAACTCTCACGACGCGCCAACGCTTTTGGCCCTGCCCAGAGAATGGCAAGCCCCGGTGAAACCCCAAAAGCTTTCTGGGTGCCGGTGAACAAAATGTCAATGTTCATCTCATCCACATACTCCGCTTCTCCCGCGGTGGCACAGACGCCATCCACAATGAAAAGTGTGTCTTCATACTGCTTCATCATCTTTCCTATTTCATCAATCGGTGCTTTGACTCCCGTTGACGTATCCACATGACTGACTGTGATGGCCTTATAATTCTTTTCTTTCAACTTCGCTTCAATATCAGAAACCGGTACAATTGATCCCCACTCACTGGCCAGCACATCCACGACAAACCCCTTTCGCTCACAGATTTCAATAAATCTGTCGCCAAAGTAACCATGCGAGACAACCAGCACATCGTCACCCTTTTTGAGTGTGTTAGCCACTGCCATTTCCATGGCCATGGTTCCCGTCCCCGCCACAACAAAAACCTCACCCGTTGTATGCCACATGGTTTTTAAATCAGCCAACAGTTCTTTAAAATCACTCACAAATCGAGGATCTCCAAAAGCCATCGTCTCACGCCCCATCTGATCCTGAATGGATCGGACGACAGGGGTAGGTCCTGGTATCATCACAAGCTTTCGATTGTTCATTATTAACACTCCCTGTTGATTTTTTGTTTTTAATATTCTTAGCATGACTGCCTGTGAGCTTTTGCTCATTTCCTTGATTTCTTTCATCCACAAACAAACTTCATTCGCCATCAGTCTCGATTTCCATCGTGATGAGCTTGCTTCGAATGATGACTCTGTGTATACTAACCCTGACAGGTATCCCTTTTCGTTGAAAACTGTCACATGCGCCCCGCTGCTTTCTGCAGCATCGGCAGCTCGTCCAGGAGAGGTGGAGAGAATGAAACTTTTTCAACTGGAATACTTCCAGGCTGTATGTCTTCATAATAGTGTGACCAAAGCAGCTCAGATGTTGCACGTGTCTCAATCAAGTATTTCCTTTGCCATTCGGGATCTTGAAGATGAATTTGGGGTCAGTCTTTTTTCCAGGGTGAAACAACGATTGATTCTCACCAGCGAGGGAGAGTATTTTCTTAAAAATATCAATAAAATTCTGGGCCAAACCTATGCGCTGGAGCAAAATATGCTGGATCTGGGCCAGACTCAGAAGCACCTGCGTATTGCCGTGCCTCCCATCTCCGGCACCTTCGCCTTTATTCCACTGTATATGGCTTATGTAGAACGGTATCCTTCATCCAATATCCAGATCATTGAGTCCGGCTCGCGAAACAATATGCTGGGCGTGGTGGACGAGCGCTATGACATCATTCTGGCCAACACCGTTCACATTGAGAACAATCAAGTGAATTACCTGCCACTACAAGAAGTTGACATTGTGTTGTGCGTTTCCCCTCACCACCCCCTGGCCCAGGAAAAAGTTATTACCGCTGAACTGCTGAAGGATCTGCCTCTGGTAATGTTCCGAAGCGGCTCAAAGCATAATACCTACATCGACAACATTTTTGAAGACGCTGGCATTCGACCCAATATCATCCTTTATTCCAGTCAAATCCACACGATTCAAACCCTTGTGGAGGGTGGCAAGGTGGGCGCCTTTGTCTTTGATGGCGTCGCCAAGCTTTTCCCAGATCTTGTGATGATTCCTGTAAAAGATCTTCCCCGGCAAACCGTTTTTATGGTCTGGAAAAAAGAGAAGCACATCAACAACAAAGCTCGTTATCTATTCGGTGAAATCCAGAAGTTTACCACATTCGCCCAAGAGTTCATTACACGCTCTTAGTCTGGAGAGTCACCTCATCATCGATTGCCACAGGAGCCGTCGTCCAGCACGGTGGCTTTTGCTTTTCGTACCGCATAAGCATATTTCGGATGGTCGGCGACGCCGTTCCTCAGTGAGGCTCCAATTCCTGGCGAATCAGGAATCATCACATACCCATTCTCCACCCGAACATCCGTCTGCACCATTTCCGCTTTCAGGCCCTCTCCATCATCAGCAGGAATCTCCTGAATGGCAAAGTTCTGAATGGATGCGGCAAACTGAACACAGGCAGCCGTGCTAATCGGACTCAAGTTTCCCGGGTTATGGGGCACAACGCGAATGCCAAAGGCCTCTGCCATGGATGCGATCTTTTTGGATGGTGTCAGCCCGCCGATGGCACACACCGATACCCTGGCAAACTGCGCACCATTTCGAACAAATAACATGGCAAAATCCTGAATACTGATAAATCGTTCACCCGTTGCAATGGCGATGGGTATTTTTCCGGCCAGAATGCCCATGGTGTCTATGTTATCCGGCATAAGAGGATCTTCGAAAAAGAAAGGATGAAACTCCTCCACGCCCCTGGCCAAAGCCACTGCCTCCGCCATATCAAGGCGCCGGTGAATTTCCAGGCAAAGATCCATGTCATTCCCCGCCACTTCCCGAAACTGCCTGACATGTTCGATGGCTTCCGACACCCTTTTGGCGTATGGTTTCACCGGTGCAACCTCACCCTTTGGCGGATCGAGATAAGGATTTAGATGCCCCACCGCCGTAAATCCTTTCTTTTTAGCCTCCTGAATCAATCGAATATGCTCCTCAATTGATGGCGACTTCACATGACAATAAGCCCGAAGTTTATCACGACAACGATCTCCACCGCCCAACAGACGGTAGACAGGAACACCATAGTACTTTCCTGCGATATCCCACAGGGCAATATCAATGGCCCCCAGGGCTCCTACGATGGCAGCACCTCTAAAACAAAAACTCTGGTACAGATACTGCCAATGGTATTCAATTTTTAAAGGATCTTTACCAATCAGGTACTCGCGAAACACTTCCACAGCACCGGCTGAGGCTTCAAGAAAACCCCAGGTGCCACATTCACCAATCCCTTCCAGTCCGTTATCTGTTGTGACACGAACATAAAGATGTTTTGCAAGAAAAATCGTTTGCACATCGCGAATCTTCATCATCGACTCCCACCTTCTGTATGAAATAAATTCATCTGAAATTTATCTTTCACTCAACTTCGAAAATCATTCAGTCATCATGATCTTCATCACCATACTTCCAATATACGACCCATTTCACAGTCAAGCACTTTGACGATTTGTATCCCCACCTGCTTATTGACAGGACGCAGGCTTATTGCGACCGGAAAACGTTTTCTTTTTTTGTGAAGCATCACACATCCCGATCGAAAATCATCGTTTTATTCTTTTGGTATGATTTGTATTTTTGCTGCCTCGTCAGTTTCTGTACCACAATTATCATTACCGATACTATAGCCCATCATTATCCATTTGCATAATACGCTATTTCGATGACTTGTTTTAAAAAATAAATTAACTAGCCAGAGCCCGGTCTTTGACCGGGCTCTGGCTTTCGACATTTCCATCACTAACTGTCAGTTATTGGATCGTGGCTTAAATCGTAGCTATGGCAGGTTTATTAAGTCACTCAAAATGAATCTTTGACAAATCGCAACCACTCTCTGGCAGCATGAGACACATACTTGTCTCTTTTCCAGATCAGGGATAAGTCGAGAGACAGAGGTTCACCTTCAATGGGAAGCGTTTTGAATCTTAGTGGGTCAAGGTTCCCGCAGACTCTTTTGGGTAAAAATGCAATGCCCAGTCCGGTCGCAACCATCTCTGTCATGAAATCCCGCTGAGAACTTTCGCAAACGATCTTGGGAGAAAACCCAGCCTGTTCACATTGACTCAGAATCCGATCATGAAGAGAAAAATCCCTGCGATAGATAACAAAGGATTCTTTTGTCAGCTCTCTAAAAGAAACATTTCTTTTTTCTTTTCCAAGGGGGTGGTCGCGATGCATAACCAACAGTATTGGATCACTCATCAACAAAAATCTGTCAAACTTATCATCAGCAGCAGGAAGGCTGCAAATAACGCCAACATCAAGCGTTCCATCAATAACACCGTGCTCAATACTTTTGGTCCCCACTTCCATAAGCTGTATTTCAATCCCCGGGTACCGGTCTTTAAATCGGCTGATCACCTCTGGGAAAAACCCTGCACCCACCACCGGAGGAATACCGATATGAATACTTCCTTTCTTGAGTTGTGAAACTTGATCAAGATTATCCGTCAATTGTTCCATGCTGATCAGTACATTTCTGGCTTTTTCGTAAATGGCACATCCGGCATCTGTCAAATCGATTTTTCTGGAAGTCCGATTGAGCAATATCACTCCCAGTTCTTCTTCCATACTTCTGATTGTTTTGCTAATGGCAGGCTGGCTGACCATCAAACGCCGCGAGGCACGAGTAAAACTCTCTTCTTTTACCACTTCCACAAAGTACTCAAGCTGACGCAGTTCCATTATCCACACCCCAATCTATTCTTTTTAGGAATGCTATCTATTCCAAACATGTATTTCTATTATGGTTCTTTTCATGATATCATAGGCGTATAAATTATTCAAACATTCAATTTATTGCACGTTTGAATAGTTCTAAATCATATTAAGGAGTGATCCATGATGATGATCAAAATAGTTGAACCACTGAGTATCCACCCGCAAGCTCTTCAACGTTTGATGACACCACTTCAAAATCAGGGGTATACCGTCATTGCTTATGACCAAGCCGCCGCCTCGACAGATGAACTGATACTTCGATGTGCTGATGCCGATATACTGGTGATAGCGAATCAGCCCTTTCCCGCCAGCGTTATTGAAGCATCCAAAAACCTAAAAATGATTTCTGTGGCTTTTACCGGCATTGATCATTTGGGTGGCCTTAATGACATCAGGGAAAGGGGAATCACTGTATGCAACGCTGCCGGTTACAGCAACCATTCTGTGGCAGAACTTGTTTTGGGTCTAACCCTGAACCTGTTGCGAAACATCAATGCTGCCAACATGGCCACACGCACTTCAGGGACTATTGCTGGGCTGATCGGGAATGAGCTAAGGGGTAAAATCGTGGGTGTTATCGGCACCGGACGCATTGGTCTTCAAACGGCCGCCCTCTTCCAAGCTTTTGGATGCCCGATTCTGGGATATAACCCCTCCATTAAACAGCAAGGTCTCCAAATGGGCATTCAGTACAAAGAGTTTGATCAGGTTATATCTGAAAGCGACATCGTTACCCTCCATTTACCGCTGACCCCCGATACTAAGGGAGTTCTATCTGGCGAGAAACTTGCTTTAATGAAGCCCACATCTTTACTGATTAATTGCGCACGGGGTCCCATTGTAGATAACCAGGCTCTTGCAGACGCGCTAAACAAAGGACAAATCGCCGGTGCCGGTATTGATGTGTTTGACATGGAGCCGCCCCTTCCCAATGATTATCCGCTTCTCAAGGCAACGAATGCCCTGCTGACCCCTCATTACGCTTTTGCCACAGCGGAATCCATGGTTCGGCGGGCAGAAATTGCCATCGGGAATGTGACAGCTTATATCAATGAAAAACCTGAAAATGTGATAATTTCTCCCAGTCCGGTACGTAATTAGAAAATAGGAAATCAGTATATGTCCATCCAAATGCTATCAATGGATACTTTTTATACACCACGAAGCAGCAGTCATAACTGGCCGGGGCATGGATTGATAATCGCAAAAAAATAAAGGACAGCTCAAACTGAGCTGTCCTGAGGTTGTCGAAAAAGTCATGTTTTAGAGATGAAACATGGCTTTTTTGCGCTTAGAATCAGTTTTGAGGGGTGATATTGCTTTGAGAAAGGTATTCCTATCCTCTATTATCAAGGATAGTGGCGAT